>CAYYOX010000708.1:0-3894 GCA_964473065.1 uncultured Planctomycetaceae bacterium
GAAAACCGGGAACCGGGCCGACGTGGCGATCAAGGGCGAAGGTTTCTTCTTGGTGCAAAAGGGCGAAGAAGCCCATTTGACTCGGGCTGGCAACTTCTCGACCACCGCCGCCGGCAATCTGGTTACGCAGCAAGGCTACAACGTGCTCAGCCAGGACGGCAACCCGATCACCATCGACCCGTCCGACCCCACCTGGAAAATCACGTCGTCAGGAGCCGTCGTCAGCGCCGCCGGCTCACAGAACTTGGCGTTGGTGGAGCCGGATTCGCTGGGTGACTTGGTCCGCGTGGGCGAGAACCTGTTCCGATCCTTGTCCGAGCCCCAGCCGCTTCCGGCCAACCGACGGGGCGTCATTCCCCAACACATCGAAGGTTCCGGCGTAAAACCGACCACCGAAATGGTCGAGATGATTCACACCTCGCGAATCTTCGAGGCCAACATCAACATGATGAAGACCCAAGACGAAATGCTCTCCGGACTTGTTAATCGAGTGCTTAAAGCGTGAAGCAGTAGGCAGTAAACTCAAAACTCAAAACTTAAAACTCATTCCTCCCTGGCCCCTAACCCCTAATCTCTAACAAATGAGTGTTCAAACGCTTTATACGGCCGCGACCGGCATGGCGGCCATGGAAACCAAGCTGGACGTGACGGCCAACAATCTAGCCAACGTGGAAACGACCGCCTTCAAGCGAGGTCGGGCGAACTTCGAGGACCTGCTCTATCGGCACGAAGTCATGCCGGGGATCATGGATTCGTCCGGCCAGTATACGCCGACCGGAATCTCGATCGGTCTGGGGACAAAAGTTTCCAGCGTGCAGGGAGATTTCCGACAAGGCGCGTTCCACATCACGGGCAATGAGCTCGACGTGGCAATTCAAGGACGCGGTTTTTTCCAAGTGACCGATCCGGCCAGCGGCGAAATCTTTTATACGCGGGCTGGCAACTTCTCCAAGAACGCCAACGGCGACCTCGTGATGGGGTCCGCCAGCATAGGCCGACTGCTCGAACCGGCGATCTCCATTCCCGAGGATGCCACGAACGTGGCCATCAGCGCCGAAGGAATCGTGTCGGTCAAACAGCCCGGCACCGAAGGCCTGCAAGAGATCGGCCAACTCCAACTGGCCGCGTTCGTCAATCCGGAAGGGCTGTTGCGGATGGGTGAAAGCCTGTTTACCGAAACCGATTCCTCGGGGGCGCCTGTCCAGGGTAACCCCGGACAACCGGGCTTCGGATACTTGCAGCAAAACGCCTTAGAAGCCTCGAACGTCAGCCCGGTCGAAGAACTCATCGGTCTGATCAAGACACAACGCGCGTTCGAGCTCAACTCGAAGGCCGTCCAAAGCGGTGACGAAATGATGCAAATCGTGAGCAACCTCAAACGATAATAACCCCGATGATTCCACTGAAGTAGTCTCTCGAAACTCCCAGCCCGGCGCGTAACAGGTCTATCACGTAACAAGGAAACACTCGTGTTCGCAAAACGATCGCCCCTCACTCGCTTTTCCGCCACATTATCAGCCGTTATCATGATGGTTGCGGTTTCGTCGATCGTCGTGGCATCATGGGCCGGGGCAGCCGAGCTTCGGTTGCGAGACGAGTGCCAGGCCGGCGGGCCCGTGGTTACACTCGGCGATGTAGCCGAGATCCACAGTAACGACGCGAAACAGGTCGAAGCCTTGGCCGCGATCGAACTATTCCCCGCACCCGCCGCCACGCGACGGCGTTACCTCCGACTGCGGGAGATTCAAGATCTCCTGTTGCTGCGAGGAATCAACCTGACCGAGCATCGTTTTTCGGGATCCAGCCAAGTCACGATTCTCGGGCGCACTGAACCCGTGGCCGAGCCTGTACCCAAGAAAAAACGGGAGCGACCACTCTCGGCCTCGAACATCGCCCGGGCTAATCGTCGGGTGCGCGAGGCGATCCTGAAGTATCTCGGCGAATACGTCTCCGACAAGCAGCCTTGGCTGGTCGATTTCAAGTTAAAAACTCCTAGCGTTCGTCTGCTGGACGGCAGCACCTATCCGGTCGTGGTCACCGGCGGAACATCGCCTTGGACGGGGCTTCAGCAATTCACGGTGACCGTCGATACGCCGGACGAGCCGATCCAATTTTCGCTCGACGCCGACGTCACACTTCCTCCGGCGGTCGTCGTAGCGGTGCGATCGTTGCGATCCGGGGCCCTGATTCTGCCTTCCGACGTCCGGCTTCAGCGTAAGGACTCGTCGGACGACGAAGAGCAGGGATTCCGTTCGATCGACGAAGTCGTGGGCAAGGAGACAACACGGGCCGTGGGTAAGGGGCGGGCCCTGTTGCAGACAATGGTCCGATCTCCGTTGCTGGTGCGACGCGGCGACGTGGTGACCGTTGTTGCTCGGGCCGCCGGTATTTGCGTTCGCACAACGGCTCGGGCTCGTGACGCGGGTAGCCTCGGCGACCTGATCGCGGTCGAGTCACTGCTGAACCGCGAGAAGTTTCTAGCCCAAGTCAGCAACACGCGCGAGGTGGAGGTGATGGCCCGATCAATAAAGGCCAAAAGCCCCGCCACCGCACGACACAAGCCGCGCAGCCTGCGGAGAGAACCCAACGTCGCGACCTCCCGGCGGCGCGAACAAGGCCCGATCCTACTCCAGGGTCTGCAAACCGACGTTTCCCTACGCACGGTCGACGATACGGTCGTCACGAACAAGAGGATGCAAAGGAACTAAACGTGAGCACTCGATTACTCGACACGGCCGCCTGGTCGATTTTTACCGTCGTGGCGCTGGCCGCGACTGACGTGAAGGCACAGAATTCGAGCCTCTTCGGCACGCCCGAAGAACGGGGCCCGATCACGCTGGCGACCCATTCCATGATCCATGAGCTGCCGCTGGAAAAAAGGCAATTTCGGCTCCACGACAAAATCACGATCCTCGTGAGCGAGCAATCGAGCGTCTCCAGCGAAGGCGAGATCGACCGCAAGAAAAAGGCCAGTGCCAATCTCGTGCTCAAGGACTGGATCCTGCTGAAATGGCTCGCGGTGATTCCCGATCCGCAGAGTGCGGGCGACCCGAAGATCAGCGGCAAGGCGGACAACAAGCTGCGTTCGGAAGCCAGCCTGGAACAGAAAGAATCGATCAAGTTCAAAATCGCTTGCCATATCGTCGACATTCGCCCCAACGGAAACCTGATTCTCGAAGGCTATAAGTCGATCCGCATCGACGAAGAACAATGGGACTACTCGCTGATCGGCGAAGCCTCTCCAGACGACGTGCTGCCCGACGGCACGGTGATGAGCGAAGACTTGGTCAACCCACGCATCCACAAGCGGGAATCGGGACACGTGCGCGACGGCTATCGTCGCGGCTGGTTCCCTCGATGGCTCGACAAGTGGCAACCGTTTTAGAAAGGTGAGCGGAATGGCGCTAGCCACCGGCCGCCTGTGAGCGGAATGGCGCTAGCCACCGGCCGCATCGAGTGCACATTGCCCCGGCAAAACCGGCGGCTAGCGCCTTGCCGCTCACAACTTCAAGGAATAGATCATGCGAATGAAGACCTTTGCCGCCGCCGTTTCGATTCTCTCAGTGGCTACAATGACAAGCGGTGTTTTCGCTCAGGTAACGATCAACGACATTTGTCACGTCAAAGGGCAAGAGGAAAACACGCTGCAAGGAACGGGCATCGTCGTGGGACTCAACGGCACGGGCGACGGGAGCTTCTCGCCCACTTTGCGTGCCTTGGCCAAGACGATGACGGCCATGCGCGTGCCGTTGGGTGAGAAAGGGGTGGCCGACCTGAAGAACGCGAAGAACGTCGCTTTGGTCTCCGTCACCGCCACCGTTCCCGCCACGGGAGCCCGTGAAGGGGATAAACTGAAGTGCCAAATCGCCTCGTACGAATCGGCCATGCACCGGC
>CAYYOX010000709.1:0-3873 GCA_964473065.1 uncultured Planctomycetaceae bacterium
GCTGGGAAACCGAGCCTTTGCCGCGGAGTACATGTACCTGCTGTCCCAATACGAAGTGGCACTGGTGGCTCGCCCACCAGTGTTTGTTTGACAGAAGACTCCACGGCACTGGTGGGCAAGCCACCAGTGACACCCGGTGTGCTAAATGACGGAACTCCGGAATCGGGAAGTAATTTCTTTACGAGTCCTTGGCGTCGTGGCGGATGGTCTTTCCGTTGTGTTCTATGGTTAGGCCGTTGGCCCAGTTACCCAACGACGGCCGAGTGGCGCCTTCCCCCGATCGGCCAAGCTGTAGCCGAGGCACAGCGTCCCAAATTGAATGAGCGACACGGGTGCCGTGGTGATCGGAGTTTCTATCGGTCGCTGGTTGATCCGGAGATTACGGCGTGGCAATCCGTGGGTGACGGCGCCGAGATGGGTAGCCGTACGGTGAAGGTGGCCCCGTGGCCTTGGGTGCTTTGCACGGAGATCGTGCCGCGATGGTGCAGTATGATCTGCCGGGCGATGGCCAGACTCAGCCCTTGCCCTTCCGTATGCTGCTCGATTGTGGCGTTGGTGAAGTCGGCTAGGAGTTGGGGGAGGAACTCGGAATGGATCCCCTGGCCCCGATCGGTGATGGTGATCACGACCTGATCGTCTTCGGTGCAGAGGCCGATCGTCACCGTTTCTTCGCTGGGGCTGAAGCGAATGGCGTTGTCCAATAGCGAACCAATCACGCGACCAATGTGGTCCGGATCGAGCCAAGCCGTGGCCGTTTCGGGCAGATCCGTGCTAAAGCTGACACAATTATCCTCGGCCCATTGTGCGGCTTTGGAAACGGCCCGGCGAGCGAGCTTCGACAGGTCCGTCTCCTCGAACGTGAAGTTTACCTTCCCGGATTTCAGCCCACTGAGCAACATCACCTTCTCGAACAGGGTATGCAGCCGTGTGGCGTTTCGATAGATCATGTCGGCGAGCATTTTCTGCTCGTCGATGTCGATGTCGTCGTCGGAGGCGAGCATTTTGGCGGGAGTGATGATCCCGCTGAGCGGCGTGCGGGTTTCGTGCCCTAGGAGCGTCAACACATCGCTCTTGAGCTGGTCCACCTCTTCGATCGACTTCAGCCGCGAATAGACACGGACTTTCGCGGTGAGTTCCTCTTCCTCGAAGGGTTTGGTGATGTAATCATCCGCGCCGGCTTCGTAGCCTTGCAAGCGTTCGGAGAGCATGGCCTTGGCGGAGACCATCAAGATTTTGCAGTGGCACAACGCCGGATTGCTGCGGACGCGGCGGCAGACTTCGTAACCGTCGATGCCGGGCATCATAATGTCCAGCAGGATGATATCCGGCAGGAACTTGGGAACGATCTGCAGCGCTTCCTCGCCCGAGGCGGCGGTCGCTAACTGGTAAGCGCCGTCGAGTGCCTCTCGGATGATCTTGATGTTGGTGGGATGGTCGTCGACCACCAGGACCTTGCTCTGCGGTTGCATGATATTGCCTATGGTTTTTACGTACTGAAGGTTATTGTTAATCGTGACTCGTTGTGAGGTTATATCTGGTATGCGTATTCATTCCCGGCACAGACCAACTCCGGTGTCTCCGAGGTGTCGTTTGGAGTGGACAAGGGGATTTCAAAGACGAACACAGTGCCGCCGACGGGATTGTGTTTTGCCCAAATACGACCTTTGTGTGCGGTGATAATCTCGCGACAGATGGCCAGTCCCAGGCCGGTGCCGCCGGCCCCCGACTTGGTCTTGCTCGATTGTACGAACTTGTCGAATACGGCCTCCGTCTCGTCTTCCGGAATGCCGGGGCCCTGGTCTCGGACGGTGACCCTGGCCTTATCGTTTCTGTCGGAGACGGTCACGTCGATGGTCCCGCCCCGTGGCGAGAAGTTCATCGCATTGCTCAGCAAGTTGCGCACCACCTGCTTGATCTTGGTGGCATCCAAGGAGGCCTTGATGTAACGATCGGATTTCTGTAACTGAATTGACACGCTCTGCTGGGAGGCCATGGCGCGGAATTCTTCGGCTACCGAGGCGACTTGAGCATGGAGATCGTGGGGCTGAAACGCGAAGGCCATCTTGCCCGACTCGAACTTGGCCAGATCGAGCAGGTCGTTCAGCATCGTCAGGAGCGTGTTTCCGCTTTGAGTGATTTCCTGGAAGTAGTCGAGCAGGTTTTCGCGCCCGGCGGTGGCACACTTCTTGATCCCGAAACCGGCAAAACTGAGCACGCCGTGCAGAGGCGTCCGCAATTCGTGCGACATGTTGGCCAGGAACTCGCTCTTGGCCCGGTTGGCCGTCTCGGCCACGTCGCGGGCAGTTTGCAGGTCTGCCGTGCGTTCTTCCACACGTTGTTCCAACTCGACGTTTTTCACCTGAAGCAGGCGACGGCCGCGTCGCACCTGAAAAGCGGCCAGGAGCAATCCGCCGGTGAGGATGGAAATGTATGCGGTGGCGGCGGCGTACCGGGCGCTTTGTACGTCGGGTCGCTCCCAAAACATACTATCCGGCAAACCGACCCAAAGTTGCCACGCCCCGCCCTCGTCAACCATATCCAGTGAGAGGACCTCGGAGTAGAACAAGCCCGGATCCGGCTCGGCCGACATCATCCAACTTCGCGAAGCTTGCCACTGGCCGTCCTGGTGCGGGTCGACCAGATAATCGTGCCCCGGGTTTCGCATCGCGTAGTTACCCGACGGCAACAAGTCGCGCAACGCGTGGGTGAGGATGGTGGCCGAAATGCATCCCTTGAGGTTTCCGTCCATGCCGTAGAAAGGCACCGCATAGCTCAGACCCGAGCGATCTCGGTCGTCGGGTTGGTTGGGCAAGTATCGCGTGTTGTCGCACGTGATCACCTCGGGACCGCCAATGGCCGGGAACTCGAGCCCGCTGATGTCCTCGATTCGGGGGACCGTCTGTCGCATCCAATCGAGTTGCTTCTTCATCAGGCGGTATTCGTAAATCTCGACCTCCTCCAGGCCATAGACATGATTGCCTTTGGTGCCTTTGGCGTTTTGGCCGACGATCAATTCGTCGAAAGTGGTGATCGGCTCTTCGAGGCGCCCGGTGTGGGGGTCGATCCGGTCCGGCTCCAAATCGACCGGCACGATGTACAACTCGGAGACATCCACATTGCTGGCCAGATTATTGTAGATCTCCTGCACGCTGAGGTGGGTGTCGCTTTGCAGTCCGTTGCCGCCGTGAAACGCGACATTCTGCGTGTAGCGCTGCACGGCTCTCACGCCGGGTAACCGCGCGATCGTGCGTAAGCCCTGATACGTCTGCGTAAACGTATCTTCGACATTCTTGGCCACCCGCAGAGAGTGCTCGTGCATCTCGCGGCGGTAATTCTCGACCGCGGCGTCGAGATCGAGCCGGTACTTCCACTGGACGGCCCCGGCCATGACGAGTCCCATGGCCAGGATCGGCAAGTAGCCGTGACGGCGCAGACGTGTTGTGATAGCCCCTTGTTTCACGTTACCTTCACACTGTTGGGTCCGCTTTCCGCTGGAAAGGGACAATTGGTAGCGTAAGGGTTTCCCTGATCAGGCGACCCCCAAACGCATCGTAATCCATTACGACCATAGCATTTAGATCGGCCGGGTCGGGCCTGGCGGGAAATACACGAGTAACAAAGGCTAATAACTTAGCATAACAGCCCGAATCCTCGGAAGAATCAATTCGACCACTCCCGCGAGAGGGGGTGTATTCCGATTCTGTAGGAGGCGACTCCTGTCGCCGATCTTCCCTTGGAGCGAAATCGGCGACGGGAGTCGCCTCCTACAAGAACCTCGGGACTTGTAGAGAAATTACTTCCCGATTCCGGAGTTCAGTCGTTTAGCCGTCGCCGGCACGGCGATGAAACGTTTAGCCGTCGCCGGCACGGCGA
>CAYYOX010000710.1:0-642 GCA_964473065.1 uncultured Planctomycetaceae bacterium
CAAGCAGAGTGGATTCGTGCGTTGTGAAGATAAGCTGACTTCTTGCCTCAGGCACAGCTTTGAGAAAGAATTCGATAAACTTTCTCGCCAGCATGGGATGCATGCTCCGTTCGAGTTCGTCAATCACGAACACGCCGCCTTCTGCTGCGAGTCGGTAGAGGGCCGGCAAGAGATTGAGCAAACGCTGAGAACCGTCAGATTCTTCGTGAAGTGGAAATCGGATTGGTGTTCCCTTAGCTGCGTCATGCAATGTCATGATCTTGCGGACTTTGATTGTATCCTTTCCGGACGCATCAATGAACATTTCTCCCCCGTCCGGCTCGGAACGAACAATCACGTTCCCATCCGGACTCTTAAGAATGGTCACGGCTCGGTCCGGCGAATCTGGAATGGAATTCTCCCGTGTCTCGGGGGAGAGCTTGGACTTCGAAACCTCTGTCGTCTGTACGTCAAGGTCCGTGATCCCCGTGTTCGCCTCTCGCAGGAACCGCGCGGCGAACTCGGCAAACCTCTCGTTCGTGGCAATCGTCTCTGCAAGTATCACAAATCGTGCGTCGGCCTTGATGACTGCAAGACTGGATGCAAACCACTTGATGGCTTGTTGAAAGCGAGGGCCTTGCGCCTCTGGATCATCTAGGTTTA
>CAYYOX010000710.1:652-3861 GCA_964473065.1 uncultured Planctomycetaceae bacterium
TCTTGGAGAAGCTTGCATCTTTAGTCGGTGGCCCCAAACTAACCGTGACAGTTCCGCCTTCCTTGCTGACTCGGGTGAAGAGGTTACGCTCCTTCTTCCCTTCGTAAATGGAGAGCCATTCCTCGTGGATCCGATCGGCGTCGTAACACATCCCATAACGGAAGACTGCACCCTCCTGGAGAAACTGCAACTCGAAGGAAGTCGGTTTTGTTGGGGACTCGTTGTCCAGAAGGAATGGCTTATATAGGATCGTCTCGCCCGGCGACGTGCCATGGAGAACCAGCCGCTTCAAGAGGGCAATGGCTCGGACGAGATTCGACTTCCCTGCCCCGTTCGCGCCGTACAGTGAAGCGACACGAAGAGCATGCTCACCGGTATCCGAAATCTCACAGCAGTGAGGGGGGTTGGCCTCAAAACGTTTGGCGGCCAGCAAGTTGAGTGTCTCTTCTGCGTGGAATGATCGGAAGTTTTCGACAGAGAATGAGAGGAGCATGGCGGGCCTCCTTGTGATTTTCTCGCATGAAGTTACTGTTTCGCGACCCAGTTAAGTCTAGCACACGCACAACCATTCGGAATTATCGCAGATTCCTGCCTCGACGACAAGAGTCTTGATAGGGCCATCTGTCAATTGACCGAAGGTGATCCCACCCCCAAGAGTGGACACCAAACACCCTCACGGACTGTGGGCCGCGGTCATTCCGCCGGGTCGTGCAGATCATCTGACATGGCTTCCCTTCGGCTCCGGTATCATGAAGTCGCGAATCAGGCTTGCCAGATCGAGCGACGCCTGGATGAACTGCCGCAAAGTCTTTGCCGTGGGACCGAAGGTGTCGAACTCGTCGATGCTCATCCCGTCCTCATCATAGGCCCTGCGGAAGTCTACGAACTTATCGAGAAGTTCTTCGGTGATCTTGGGATCGACCGGCTTGTCGATCCGCGGGATCACCTCGATGTCGCTGGCGTTATAGCGGAGTTGCCACTTATAGGGCGGCGAGATGACCACGTCGCCTCCGATCAGCTCGCTCCAGTGCAGGTGATTGCGGAACGCGGCCGAGAGCAGTCGCAGCCGGTATCCCCGCTCCTGAAAGATTCGGTAGGCCTTCTTGAACGTGGCCACGCCGGCCCATTCCAGGTGGCCGGGGTCGACGATGATGTCCTGCTTGTCGGCGACCGCCTTCAGCCAGTCGTCCAGCCGGCCTACCATGATGGTGCATACTGGGCCCATGGTGCTGATGTCTTTGCCTTCGCCGTCGCGCCGCGTGAGACCTCGCTCGACGGCCTCGGCCACGGCGATACATTGCGGCAGGGTAAAACTGACCGTGGCGTTGATGCTCACGCCGCGGTAGGTAAGCTCCTCGATAGCGGCCACCCCGGCCTTGGTCACGGGGACCTTGACGATCATATTCGGGGCCAACTGGTGGAAGTGCAGCGCTTGGCTGACCAGTGCATCCGTATCGCGATACAGTCGCGGGTCGGTCTGGATCGAAAGTCGTCCGTTCTTTCCTTTATGCTGCTCGAAGATCGGCTCGAGCAGAGCGGCGCCCTTGACGGAGATCTCCTCGACCAGTTTCCAGGCGATCTGATCCTCGGTGGCACAAGGCATGGTTTCGATCAACTGGTTAATGCGATCCTCCCAGAGGTGCATCTCCTTGGCCAACACACCCAGCACGATCACCGGATTACAGGTGGCCCCGACCGCCCCGTGCTGCATGGAATAGGTCAGTTCCTCGATGCATGCCGAGTCGTTCCACAGGCAGGTCGGCGTGCAACGGGTCATTTGGTGCAGGGGGCTCTTGTACGTTTCTTCGTTCACGACACGCCTCCGAGGGGATGTGTTTGGTTTTCCATGCGAGACTGCATTAGGATTACTGCCAGTAGCAGGACACCGGTGATCACGTTGTTGTCCAAGGAGGTCAACGTGCCTTGTTTGTTGATTATGTTTGGAATCGCGCCGAGGATCAACACGCCGTACAAGGTATGGCTCATTTTGCCGATGCCTCCGGTGAGCGAAGTCCCGCCAATCACGACGGCGGCAATTGCCATCAGTTCCCAGCCTTCACCCGCATCGGGGCGCACCGAGCCGAACCTTGCGGCATGGAACACGCCGGCCGTTGCGGCACATCCGCCACAGATCATATACACGAGCATTTTGCTGCGATTCACCTTCAAGCCCATCATTCTTGCCGCTTCCTCGTTGCCGCCAATGGCATATACGCTGCGTCCAAACGCGGTGTGCTTCGCGACAAGGACCGCCACGCCAAGTGCCAGGATGAAAACCATCCCAAGATACGGGATTCCCAGGATACCATCCTTGGCAATCAGCGAGCACCACCCGGAAGCGTCCGATCCCACAGGCTCGCCGCCGGAGAGCACAAAGGCCAGTCCCCTTGCACCGAGCATCATTGCCAGTGTGGCGATAAACGGGGGAATCTTTACCCGTGTGATCAGCAGTCCGTTGACGGCGCCGATACCGACTCCGGCAAGCAACGGGATCAGCACCATGATCAACTCGGACTGACCGCTGAACATGGCCGCCAGGACTGCCGCCACGGCCGCGGTGGATCCTACGGAGAGATCGATTCCGCCGGATAGGATGACGAAAGTCATGCCAATCGAGATCACGCCAATCAGGCTGACCTGCCGAAGAATGTTGGCCAGATTAAGCGGCGTGAGAAACGTGGGAAAGAACATGGCGGCGACGGCGCATAGAACCAGCAAGGCCACAAGCGGGCCTTGTGACTGAAGCAGATTTGCTGCGATCGCGTTTTTTGTCGCGTTGTCTGTTTTCATATCAACGTCGGCTGTACGTACTATTTCTTTCTTTGCGACCACATGGCGACAACAACGATCAGGGCCTTAAACACCATCGAATAGTGGGACGGTATGTTATTCATGTTGACGACAACCGTGACCAGGCCAACAACGATAGCCCCCGCGACCGTGCCCAGAACTCTTGTACGGCCTCCGGAGAAGGGAGTCCCTCCGATCGCCACGGCGGCGATGGCGTCCAGTTCAACGAACAGGCCCAGTTGGGCCACGTTGACGGCGCCGATTCGCGCCGCTTCCATGTTCCCGGCCACGGCACATAGAATGCTGCACACCACATAGACGCCGACGGTTGTCGCAACCGTGTTGATCCCCACCAGCCGCGCCGCTCGAGGGGTGTCGCCGATAGCCTCCACGCGTTTTGCAAACATGGTTTTCTATGT
>CAYYOX010000711.1:0-3847 GCA_964473065.1 uncultured Planctomycetaceae bacterium
TCAACAAACGGAACGATCGCTTCGGCGGCAGCTTCATCAACCGGCAGCGGTTCGTGCTGGAGATTATCAACCGCATCAAGCACAAGTGCGGCAGCGATTTTCCCGTCGGCGTGCGGTACTCCGGTGAAGAATGGATCGAGGGCGCCCGACAGTTGGAGGAGAGCGTCCAAGTTGCCGAGCTGCTCCAGGAGCACGGCGTGGCGTTCTTGGACATCAGCGCCGGCATTTTCGAGGCCCCCGGCACGGTCATGGATCCGATGTATTATCCGCAGGGTTGGAACACCTATACGGCCGAGGAAGTCAAGAAGCACGTTTCGATCCCGGTGATCACCAGTCATACGCTGCGCGACCCGGCCTACTGTGAAACACTCCTTGCCGAGGAACGGGCCGATCTGGTGGGACTGTCGCGGCAGATGATCGCTGATCCCTATTGGGCCAACAAGGCATACACGGGCCGGCCGGAAGAGATCCGCAAGTGCATCTCCTGTCTGGTCGGCTGCTGGCAGGAGTCGTTGATGATCCGCCGGCACATGCGTTGTGCCGTCAACCCGGCCGTCGGCGACGAGCGATTCGTGCATCTTAAGCCGGCAGAAACCGCCTGTAATGTGGCCATCGTCGGCGGCGGGCCGGGAGGAATGGAGGCCGCCCGGATCGCCACGCTTCGCGGACATCGGGTCACGATCTTCGAGCAAAGCGGCGAATTGGGCGGCGCCATTCTCGCTTGTTGTACCGTGCCGGGCAAACAGAAGATGCGATGGTATGCCGATTGGCTCCGTCAGCAAGTCAACAAATTGGGCATTGAAGTCCGCTACCATGGCAGCCCCGATATCGAGCAACTGCGATCGTTCGACGCCGTGATTCTGGCCACCGGCGGCAAGGTGGCCAGGCCGGAGGTGCCGGGCATCGAGGCGCCGTTGGTCTGCACGTTCGAGGACGTGTTGCGATGCGGCCGCGAAAGCTGCGAGTTCTTTCCCCAGGGCAAGACTCCGCCGGTCGAGTGCTCAGAGAAGGTGCTTGTCTGGGGAGATCATTTCGCCGCCGCCGATACGGCCGAAATGCTGGCCGGCCAGGGCAAGCAGGTCTACGTGGTCACCGAGCAGGCCGAGTTCGCCCAGTGGATGGAACCCTGCCACAAGGACGTGATGCTCAAGCGGTTCGCCGGCGGCAACGGCGAAGGACTGAAAAGCAAGACGTTCGAAAAACCGGTCCGCGTGATTGTCAATTCTACCGTCGTCGAGGTAGGGGATGACGGTGAAGTGACCTTGATGGACCATCGCTTCGCGAAATCGACCCTTACCGTCAACAACCTCGTGCTGGCTGCGGTCGAACCTCAACACGATCGGTACGAGGAGCTGCTCGAGGCGGGAATGGCGGTCGTTCGGATCGGCGATCGAAAGCGAGTGCGGAACCTGCGGGCCGCCGTCACCGAAGGGGCCAACGCCGGCTTGACTTTCGACGAGGGTCTGCGACTGAACGCAAATCGCGCCATGATTTCCAAGTTGCCCCTTTAGCCAATGGAGAACAACACTATGAATCGCATCGGAACGGCTGTCGTGGGCGCCGGATTCATCGGCCCGGTGCATGTCGAGGCACTGCGACGATTGGGGATCATGGTGAGGGGGATCCTGGGATGTGATCGGGCGGAGTCGGACTCGGCCCGGCAGACGCTCGGTCTGCCCAAGGCCTATCAAAGCCTCGACGAAATCCTCGCCGACGACGCGGTCGACGCGGTGCATCTGGCCGTGCCGAACGTGTTGCACTATGAGTTTGCCAAGAAAGTGCTCGAGGCCGGCAAGCACGTGATGTGCGAGAAGCCGCTGGCGATGAACTCCCGCGAATCGGCCGAACTGGTCGAGTTGGCCGGCTCGAAGCAGCTTGCCGCGGGCGTGTGCTACAACATCCGCTTCTACCCGCTGAACCTTCAGGCCCACGACATGACCGCACGCGGCGACCTGGGTGAGATCTATGCCGTCAACGGCAGTTACGCCCAGGACTGGCTGCTCTACGACACCGATTACAACTGGCGCGTGTTGGCCGAAGAAGGGGGCCAACTCCGGGCCATCGCCGATATCGGCACCCACTGGATGGATCTGGTCCTGTTTATCACCGGCCTGGAAGTCGAGGCCGTCCTGGCCGATCTGATGACGGTGCACAAAGTCCGCAACCGGCCGAGGGGCGAAGTGGAAACCTTCAGCGGAAAAGTGGGTCGGCAGATCGAAACCGAACCGGTCGAGATCACCACCGAAGACTACGGCTGCGTGATGTTCCGCTTCAAGGGCGGCGCGCGAGGAAGTCTCTACGTTTCCCAGGTCACCGCGGGACGGAAGAACTGTCTAAGGTGGGAGATCGCCGGCTCGAAGTGTGCGTTGGCCTTCAACAGCGAGTCACCCAATGAGTTATGGATCGGCCGGCGGGATAAGGCGAACGAAATTCTGATGCGCGATCCGGCGTTGGTGGCGGACATGCCGCGCGGCTACATCGACTATCCCGGCGGCCACAACGAAGGTTTCCCCGACGCCTTCAAGCAGTGTTTCCGCGCGTTCTACCAGGCCATTGCCGCCGGCGATTTCGATGCCGCGCCCATGTATCCCACGTTTGCCGAAGGACATCGCGAAGTCGTCCTTTGCGAAGCCATCCTCGAAAGCCATCAGCGGCAGAAGTGGATTACGCTGTAGGATCGGACACGATTCTTCAAAGTCCTTTCACTTCGAAACCGTCGCGGTATTCGCGCCTCAACAGCTTGTTGGCATCGGCCAGATTGGTCACCTGGCGTTTCTCGGCCAACTGCAGCAGCGTCGACCAGTCATGGGAAAGCTCGGCCTCCCGAGCACGTCGCCAGCCGGACACTCTCGGACACAGTCCTCTTGTTCCCAGACTATGGCGTTTCATGTCGGTTTAGAGAAGAAGGCCGCTCGACGCGGTTGTCGAACGGCCTTCTCAAGGATCGCAGGCTTCCAACGCCCTACGCAACAGGTAGCAGACATCGAGACACTAGCTGCCCGACAACAACTGTTCGGCCTTGACGACTATACGCCACCAGCCCGTTACTCGGCGAAAAGACTGATTCTTCAGGAATTCTGCAGGACCTCATCCACAACGGCCGGATCGATCACGCCCTCGCCGGTGTCACGATCAATGGCGATGCCCAGGCCCGTGTTGTTGTACTCGTCCAGGAATTCATAAAGCGCCTCACCTGATCCGCCCCATGCTTGGTTGCGATCTTTTTTCTTCACGGAGTCGTTAAAGGGATTGCCGTCCCCGTCTGCGTCGAACGAAAGTAGCCAGGCGATTGACTCATCGATCTTCTCGCCGACGTCGACGTCACCGATGGCGTAATTGTTGCCGGCCACCGTGATGTTGAGCCAGGATGCAACCAATGATCTTCCCAAAGTGAAACGCTTGTCACCCCCTTTTTGGGTTTGACTGGCGTCGAGAATCTGAAGGGCTTCCATGGTGGTCAGTGCTAAACCTTGGCCGTCTGACGTGCCATCTCCGTCCCAGTCACCTATGACGATCACGTCCTGATCGTTGACAACGCCGTCGGCATTCGTGTCCATCCATACTTCAGGATGGTTTTTCCAATACCCAGGGCTTCCGACGCCCTGACCACTGGCAAGCACAAGCCCATCGGCGGCTTTCACCACTTCGTCAGCCGGGGTCGTTGCCGTGGCGACGGCGACGTTTTGGATGAAGACTTGTCCATCGACGGTATCGGCATCCGCCACGGTATATATGGCCTCGTAGAGCCAGGTCTCACTCACGTCCAAAAGTCCGTCCAGGTTCGGGCGACTTTGGGGTCAAAGCTTGATTAGTGATTAGTGGCTAGCGTAGTCTTCTTTCCAGCTTT
>CAYYOX010000712.1:0-3837 GCA_964473065.1 uncultured Planctomycetaceae bacterium
GCGATTTGGACGGCGTTGGTGGCGGCGCCTTTGCGGAGATTGTCGCTTACGCACCAGAAGGCCAAGCCGTTGGGACAGGAGAGATCCTCGCGGATCCGGCCGATAAATGTTTCGTCGCGCCCGGTGCAGTTGATCGGCATGGGATAGACCTGATTGGCCAGGTCGTCCATCAGTTCCAGCCCCGGTTCGGCGGCGAACAGTTTTCGGGCCTGCTCGACGGTGATCTTCTTCTCGGTTTCGACCAGGATGCTCTCGCTGTGGCAATTGGCCACCGGCACGCGAACGCAGGTGGGGCAAACCTGGATCGAATCGTCGTCGAAGATCTTTTGCGTCTCGTAGACCATCTTCATCTCTTCGGACGTGTAACCCTGGTGCTTCGGCGAGCCGATCTGGGGGATGCAGTTGAACGCGATCGGGTACTGGAAACACTCGTAGTTGTAATCTTCGCCGGCCAATTGGGCCCGGGTGCCTTGCTCGAGATCACGGTTGCCGGGCAGCCCTGCCCCGCTGGTCGCTTGATAGGTGCTGACGATCACCCGGCGGATGCGGCCCGCGGCGTGCAAGGGCTTCATCGCTTGCACCATTTGGGTCGTCGAGCAATTCGGACTGGAGATGATGCCTTGATGGTTGCGGATCGCATCGCCGTTGACCTCGGGCACAATCAGCGGCACCTTGGGGTCCATCCGCCAATAGCCGCTTTCGTCGACCACGAGGCATCCGCGTTTGACGGCCTCGGGCACGAATTCGGCGGCCGTATCGTCCGGCGTACTGGCGATGGCCAGATCGATGCCGTCGAACGACTCGGGCCGAAGCTCTTCGACCACAATCTGGCGGCCGTCGAAGGTGAGCGACTTTCCGGCCGATCGCTTGGAGGCCAAGAACGTGATCTTCTGGTAGGGAAACTTGCGTTGCTGGAGCATCTCGATAATGAGCGTACCCACGGCCCCCGTGGCCCCGACCACGGCAATTGAATCGAACATCGACAGTTCCTCCCGGTATCTGATTTGTCCGCGGCATCCCGGTTTGCGGGTTGACATCGGAATGATTTTCATCGAATTGCAAACCCGAATTATGCCATGATTCCGGCTGGCCTGCAAGCGTCGAGCGAAAAGCGTGGAAAAGGGGGACAGGCACCGAGCCGGGAAGATTTTCGGCGGGTTTAGCATCTACTGATGCTCGGAGCCAGTCCCCTTTTTCCACTCGGCAAAACTGACTTTGCAGATCGCCTGCGAAAAGGATCGGCCCCCGTACCGCGGCGGTATGGGGGCCGAAATGATTCTTCGAGTTGTCTCGACGCCAGACGGCGCCGGCACGTCCAAGGGGCGGCTACTTGGCAGCCAGGCCCTCGACCTCGCTGACGTTGAACCCGAACGCCACGGACGTGTGATCGCCGGCGGTGAGCGTTACGGTCTGCGTTTCGATCGCGGGTCGCCCGTCACGGAGCACTTCGGCCCGAATTTCATACTTGTAGGCGAGACCGGACTTCAGACCGTGGGAAACGTACTGACGGCGACTGCCCTTGCTGACCGTTTCATATCCGTTGACGGTCACTTTGGCGTCGTACGGGACATAAATAGTCAGCAGACCGCTTTTATCCCGGGTCGGCTGGGATCGGGTGGTGGGCTCTTGGGCTTCGGGTTCCACTCCCAGCGGGTCGGCCGCTTCGCCTGCCGGTGGATCGGACGGTGCTTCGGTCGGCGTTTCCGCCCTGGTTGGCGCCGCAGGCGCCAAACCGGCATCGGACGAGCAGCAGGTGTCGCATGTCCCGCACGAGGCAAAGCAATTGGTGGCGTACCAACGGTACGGGCCAAAAACTGCCCGACGTATCGGACCGGGGCGACATCCGAGGTAGTAGCTGCAACTTGAACAGCTAGGCTCGTAGCACGATGACTGGCCACACGATGACTGGCCGCACGGATCGCAACACCTTGAGAAAGTTGGCCGGCAATACGAGGCACACGGCGTCCAGCACGAACCGCATCCCCAATTGGCCGTTCGATAAAAGCCTGCTCGATAGTGGTGATACCGAAAAGCTTCTGCCCGCGAGGTACCCAAAAACAACATGGCTGTCGCGGCGGCGACAATCAACAGCGACTTACGACTGGTCCAGAACATGACAGTGAAACTCCTTTTTTAGTGGACTAAAGCATCAACAATACCCAAGTAAACATACCGGCCAAACTCCGAAAAGCAAGTAGCCTGGGCAGATCGGCGAAAGATTGCGGAATACGAGGAAAGGGAGGTTTGTAGGTTTTTTATTGACACCGCGGCGATCGAGAAGTGGTCTGGCGGGACGTTTTGGAGTGGATGGGGCGCTTTTTGACGCCTTTTCCGGTCTTGTTTGGCCTGAGAATCTGGCCGGCGAGAAGCTCTTATCATGTTTTCTGGTAAGGATTTATAGCTATCGGGTCTTGGCCCGCTTCAGGAGCTCATCGAGCCCAGCCCGCTTTGGATCGGGATGATGCCCTCGGTAGCAGCGAGTTTTGTGCCATTTTTTTGAGCGGTGGAGAAGATTTGGGCGATTTGACCTCCCTACCGAGGGCCGCATTGCGCTATAATCGGCCCTCTTCTGTGTTTTGTACTCTTTGGGGATTGTTGGTGATGAAGCCGGTCGTTTGGGTCCGCCGAATGCCCTGGTCGGTCGTGGTGATCGCCCTCTTGCTGGTTGGTCTAGGCTGGGCGGGTATCGCTCGTTGCGAAGAACTGGCCGGCGGTAGTGGACGTTCATTGCGGCTGCAAGTGCTCTTCTCCGCCGTGGCGTTGGCGGCGATGATGGGGACATCGATCCCCAATTACCAACAGATTTGCCGGCTGAGCTACTTGTTATTCCTTGCCGCGATCGTGTTGCTGGCGGTCGTCTTCTTCCTGCCGAAGATCAACAACGCCCATCGGTGGATTCGCTTCGGCCCGGTCGGCTTGCAGCCCTCGGAGTTTGCCAAGGTGGCCTTTGTCTTGGCCTTGGCCCGATACTTGATGTATCGAGAGAACTACCGGCGGCTCTCAGGGCTGATGATTCCCCTGCTGATCGCCCTGTTGCCCGTCTTGCTGATCCTCCGCGAGCCCGACCTGGGCACGGCCCTGGTGTTCTTGCCGGTGCTGTTCGTGATGCTCTTTGCCGCCGGCGCCCGCCGCAAGGATCTCTTGCGAGTTTTCATGGCGGGCTTGCTGGTGCTGCCGTTGCTGTGGTCGCAGATGAGTCGCGAACAACGCTCGCGAATCACGGCCCTATTTGAGCAAACTACCGCGGGAGAGCGACCCAGCGACGACGCGTATCACTTGCATCAGGCCAAGCGGATGCTTGCCTTAGGGGGCGTTTGGGGAAGCTTTGCCGCCGGGCCGGTGACCGAAGATACGGCCGCCTATCGCCTGCCCGAGGCCCGCAGCGATTTTATCTTCTGTGTGGTGAAAGAACGTTTCGGCCTGCCCGGTCTGGCCGTCGTGTTGGGGATGTTTGGGCTGTTGGTTTGGCGAGGGTTGGTCATTGCTTCGGCCACGCGGGAACCGTTTGGCCGGCTCTTAGCGATTGGCGTAGTGACGCTGATCGGCGTGCAAGTGTTAATCAACACGGCCATGACCGTAGGCTTGCTGCCCGTGACTGGCCTCTCGTTACCCATGGTCAGCCAAGGCGGGTCCGGCTTATTGGCCAACGGCATCGCGCTGGGCCTGTTGCTGAACGTCGGCCTGCGACCCGGCTACGAAGTAACCAACGAGCCGTTTCGGTACGTGGTTAAGGAAGCTTCAGGGGCTGGTCGCTTCCGCGAACATGCGGCCCCCCGCTCTAATCCTCAACCCCCTTAACCTCGATGTCCTCGCACGAAACCACCCCAACGCCCCCGA
>CAYYOX010000713.1:0-1485 GCA_964473065.1 uncultured Planctomycetaceae bacterium
CTCGAGGTCCCCACTCGAATGTGCATCGGCAGGGACAGATAGTAGTCGCACCGATAGACCAGGATGCCGAGGAAGACATAGGCCGCATTCAGCACGGCCATCGCCTCGGGCCCTCCGCCGTAGCCACCCAGAAACGGAGCGCCGGCCAACACGACATTCCCGCCGCTATTGGTCACGTAGGCTACCTTCGAGAGCATCTCCCAGTTGGTTTTCATCTCGGACAGTGCGCCGACGATCCAACCGTCGCTCGGGCGCAGTCCGAAGCGGGGATTGCTGGCGGCAATCGTCCCCATGGCGCTGGCCGCCGTGGCAAGCAGGTTGATGATCGGCAATCCGGGCCTGCCTGCCTGCCGGCAGGCGTCGCGGGCGATCTGGATCGAACGGATCGCGGCGAGAATCTCGGACGGCGTGCCGGGGGTGACCGGCTGTCCGTCAATCGTGCTCAAGGCCGGGACACTCATCGAATCGGCCGCGGTGATCGAAGCGTAACCTTCGACCGTCCGAAACGCAATTTCCTCGGTCGAGGCCACGATCCCCGACCCGACGTGACACCAGGGCCGCGTGTCGGAATCGGGTTTTCGCGGCCGCATCGCCCGGGCTTCCTTTCCTTCGCCGAATCGGCACAGGCCAGGATGATTGGCCACGGCGTCGAGCGCCGCGTCACGCGTGAAATGGGCAATGCGGTTCGTGTCTTTGCAGAACACGCCGCACTCGACAAAGAACTCGACGGCCGCCTCGAACACCCGATCCGCCATGGCGTCGTCGTCGGGCACGGGGTTCTCGCGGTCGTAATTGATGTCGTATTTCTCGATTAACCCTTTCAGCGTGAAGTACACGCGGTCGAGATCGAACGACTCTTCCGCGATCTTTTCACCGACGGTCAACCGATGGCACGTTTCAAGCAAGTTTTCCATGCGTCGCCGCCTTGTTCTTGTTTGCTGCTGCGCCCCAACGACTCTTGCGTCTCGACGCCTCAGCCGGAACCTGTGATCTATCTCGGGGTCAGGGTATCTTATCTTCAAACATGCTACAACCCGTCACCGCCTAACAGGTTCTGGCTAGAATGCCATGGTGCAAGAATTCCCGGACCAAAGCACGCAGTCTGCCTCTCTTCGCAGTGACCAACAAGCAGTGTATTTGGAGTGTATTTGGAGTGTATTTGGGGTCAGTGTATTTGGGGTCAAAGTGTATTTGGGGGGGTGTATTTGGGGTCAAAGCTTGATTAGTGATTAGGCATAGTCTCTTCGGCGGGGAAGCGATAGAAGTATTTGAGAAGTATTTGGGGTCAGAGCTTGATTAGTGATTAGGCATTGTCTCTTTGGCTGTATTTGGGGCTGTGCTGTATTTGTATTTGGGGTCAAAGCTTGATTAGTGATTAGTGATTAGGCATTGTCTCTTTGGTGTATTTGGGGTGTATTTGGGGTGTATTTGGGTGTATTTGGGGTCAAAGCTTGATTAGTGATTAGGCATAGTCTCTTCGGCGGG
>CAYYOX010000713.1:1585-3835 GCA_964473065.1 uncultured Planctomycetaceae bacterium
GTGTATTTGGGGTCAAAGCTTGATTAGTGATTAGGCATTGTCTCTTTGGCGGGGAAGCGATAGAATGGGTTCATGGCTAGATCGTTGCGGATAGAGTTTCCGGGCGCTGTCTATCACGTCACCTCGCGTGGAAACGCGAGGCAGGATATCGTGCGCGATGATTCTGACCGCGAAAAGTGGATGGACTGGCTGCGTCGGACCGTCGAGACGTACGGATGGCGGCTCCATGCGTTCGCGCTTATGCGAAACCACGACCATCTGTTCGTGGAAACGCCCGAGCCGAATCTTTCGGACGGAATGCAGTATCTTAACGGCAGCTACACGAGCTATTTCAATCGGCGTCACCGACGCTGCGGCCACCTGTTCCAGGGGCGTTTCAAAGGGTGTCTGATTGAGGAGCAGGGCCACTTTCTTGAAGTCAGTCGGTATATCCACCTCAATGCCGTGCGTGCCAAGGCTGCCGTTCTCCCCGAGCAGTACCCGTGGTCAAGCTATCGCGGATACCAGCGTGCAAGCCGTACGCTGGCATGGGTCACTTATGATCGGGTGTTGGGAGAGTTCGGCACGCAGGCAGGTGTTGCGAGGCGGAGGTACGCTGGCTTTGTGCGAGCCGGGATCGAGTCGCCGCCCCGCTCGCCCTTCGCCGATGCCCTTGAGGGAATGCTTCTCGGATCGGACCGGTTTGTCGCTCGCATCCGGCGTCTGCTCGACGACCGGCCAACGGACCGAGGGGTTCCCCAATTGGAGCACCTTCGGCAGCGACCGCCCGTGGAGGAGATTGTTCGGGTTGTGGCAGAGCATTTCAAAGTGGACGCGACATCCTGGCAACCTGGCCATCGGACCGACGACGCGAGTCGTGCCATAGCCGCCTATCTTGCCCGCCGCCGATTCGGCCATCCCGCAGGAAAAGTAGCCAAGGCACTGGGCTACCGAAGCGCAAGCAGCGTCACCCGGGCCGTCGCAAGAGTTGAGTCAGGCGCCGAGAAACTCCGACGAACCACGACAAAGCTGGAAAAAAGACTACGCTAGCCACTAATCACTAATCAAGCTTTGACCCCAAAGTCGTGCCTCGCCCCCCGGCTACTGCGCCTGGTGCCACGCCCAAATCGCGTGCGCGTAACTCATTCAGCAATAATCAGGTTAGGGTTTCGAGGTGTCGAAGATGAGCCAAAACCCAACACTTTCATCGTCGTCTCTTTTCCCAGTTGAACGGGTACTCGCCAAAGCCCCTAGTATAATTGGCACAAGACGGATTTCTAAACGTTTTCCACCCAACAAACTTGAGAATCCTTCGTCGATCGTAGCAAGCCGAGAAAAGACTTCCGTCAGTTAGCCGATTGTCGACAACGCGGAAAGCCGCGTATCCCCGCAGCACTACCCACGGCATTCCGCGAGTCGACCGTGTAACCGACTACTTGGCCTAAAGATACATAGCGCCACGGTAGTCCGCGGGTAGGCCGTGCCTGACGCGACTAGCCCGCCGAATCTCGCGATCTGACGGAGGGCAAACTCGCCAACCGTTTTGCTTGAAAAACTCGACTAAGTTGCTTGTTTCCCTGCCGGTAAGCCGATATTTCAAACCCATTTGGACCATTGCTCATGGTTCGTGCCTTAGTTGGGCGACCTTCTTGCGGCCGGGAGGTCCGCTACCGGAGAACGGAAGTTTTCGAAAAAAACGGTTAGTTTATCTGTCCGGGATTTGCGTTTTGGCTCCGGATCCCTTATACTAGGGACTTGATGGTTTGAGGAATGGAGATTGCGTTTAGCCAAGCTGGGCTCGGGCACGAATTGTGTTGGTGCGTTCGACGCCTTCCTGTGGGCACTGTTGGTCGCCCACATTTTGTCTTGCACTGCCCGATACCACGCAGTTCAACGACACGGCTTCATTGACAACATTTTTTTTGGGGGCATTACTTCCGAGTTTGCTGCAGGCGGTGGTGAAAGTTTTCGACACGCCAACCAACAGCAGCCCGGTGGGAAAAGACAGGGAAAAGATTGCCCGAAGAATTCGACCGCTTTGAATTATCCCATTCCCACGTCTTCCATTGATCCAACGGCGAGCGTCCATTCCGATTGGGGATTCACCGAAAGCCATATAACAACTATCGTAAATCTGTTTTTTACTTTACTCACTTTTTTATGAGGAGGGTTCCTTGATGAATGGGAACAAGTTTTTAGTGCGAGTTGTTTTTGTCCTTGCGTTGTCCTTGCTGGCCTCTTGGGCCACGGACGCCAGTGCCTATCCGACGT
>CAYYOX010000714.1:0-3833 GCA_964473065.1 uncultured Planctomycetaceae bacterium
TGAAAACCGCAACCCCTTGCGGTACAATGACCTAACGGTCGAAAGTGCCATTCGTAGCTGTCCCCTTTTTCCACGCGGGCTGCCATCAGGCCGTTTTGCAGCGATTGACCTTTCGGACGCGCAAACGCAGGGCCAGCGGGACGTATTGGAACATTTGCCGAAATGAGCCGGCCGATTCGCCTTCGCGACGAGATCGCCAACGACAGGGGACTTCCGCGGCTCGGGCGCCCAGCCGCAGCGGTTTCAGGAGACATTCCAACAGGAACGGGTGCCCCAGTTCGTCCCACTCGATTCCCTCTAACACGTCGCGCCGGTAGAGCCGATAGGCAAATGTCAGGTCGGTTAGCCGGACAGAATAGAGTCGGGCAAACGCGCGCTGGAAGATCCAATTCAACGCCATCCGCAGCGGGCCGTATCCTTCGAACCCGCCGCCGGCAAGCCACCGCGAGCCGCAGACAATCTCGCAACCCCCCTGTTGCATCTTTTCGATGAACCGAGGGATCTCTTCCGGATCGGTCTCGAGGTCGCTGGCCATGAGCATTACATGCGTGCCGGCGGCTTGCCCGAAGCCGTCTTGAAGTGCTCCGCCAAGACGCGGCAGTTGCTGGCGGTCAGTGCGAATTCGGTCGGGATGCTCGCGAGTCAATTGCTCGGCAACCTGCAAGGCGGCCGGCGAGGTGTGCTCGGCTGTGATAATCAATATCTCATGCACGTGATCGTCGGCCACGCGAACGATCGTTTCGACCGTTTCGCGCAGCGAGTCGGTCTCGTTGAGCACCGGCAGAATGAACGTGATGTCGAGTGGATTGGACAAGCCTGACTCCGTCAATCGTTTGATCTCAAATCCCCTCGGATAGTGTTGCCAGCGCGGTCAAGGCGGCCTCGTGCAGTCGGCCGTTGGAAGCGACCACGCCGCGATTGTTGGCCAAAGTGCGTCCCTGGGTGAAATCGAGCGGCTGGCCGTGTAAATCGGTGATCCGTCCGCCGGCCTCCTCGATCACCAGCGAGCCGGCCGCCTGGTCCCAGATCTTCTCGCGATAGTTGGGCATCTTGGCCGAAAGCAGGCGGAACAATAGATCTCCCTTGCCGGACGCCAGCACGGCATACTTCGCCTGCGAGTCCATCAACACGGGATCGGCCTTCGCGCCCAAGGCGGTAACCAGTTGGCCCATCGAACCGACGTTGGTGTGCCCCGACTCGACCGACCGCAGCACGCGAGCTTCGACCGGATCGTCGCGGTCGGAGACGTGCAAGCGTTGGAACTGCCCGCCGTCAAGCGGCGCCGTCCAGGTTCCTTCGCCGGCGGCCGCGATGACCAAGGACCCCTGCCCATCGATTTCGGACTCCGAGGCGGCGGTCAAGTTCGGGCATCCCAACACGCCAAGTTGCACTTGGCCGTCGACGACCAGTGCCAAGGCCACGGCATACTGTTGGCCGCGGAGAAACCCCTTCGTGCCGTCGACCGGATCGAGCGTCCAGTACCTTGAGCCCGGCTCGGCTCGGCCAAGGTCGATCAATTCGCAGACCGACTCGGGTGTGGCGCCGGGGACATCTTGCGCGAGAAAGTCGGCGATCTGCTGCAAGACGGGCCGATTTTCAGGCGTTTGCAGATCGGCCGCCTCTTCCTCGCCGACCAAGGGATCGTCCGGGAAAGTTTCCTTCAGCAGGCTCGCCACCAGGGCTTGGGCCGCGAAATCGGCCACAGTCACGGGCGAACGGTCTCCCTTGGTCAGCGCGGTGGTGACCATTTCCCGTTGGATTCGGCGAACCAATTGGGCCGCCTTCCGCACGGCATCCTGGGCAAACGCGGCTTCTTTCGACTGAAACACTTGGCTTCTCTCCTGCGGCACACATTGTCAAGTTAGTCAAGATCGCTAGTATAGAGAGGCTTTCGTTTTGCCGCAATGTCGTGCCCCGGCGGAATACCGATGATAAGGTACAGATAAGGTACAGATAAGGTACAAGGGCCAGCTTTCCGACCCGAATTGCCCCTTTTTGCGTATGGGGCGTAGGATACGCGAGTTTCTTCTCACCCAAAACCCCCGAATGAGCGGTATATTGATAGCCAACCATAGTTTTTCCTCCCGTCTGCTTCCAATCGCCTTGGTCGTCTGTCTGTTGTGGGCGATGTCTACGGCGGCCTTTGCCGGCGGCGGTCCGGAGAATGTTCTTCTGGTGGTCAATCGCAAGAGTTCCGACTCGCTGACCATTGCGAATCACTACATCCGACTCCGTCAAATTCCGCCGGGAAACGTCCTCACTCTGGCCTGGGACCCGAAGCAGCAAAGCACGACCGTCGACGAGTTTCGCAAGAAGATTCTCGGTCCGATCTTCCAGACCATCACCCAGCGTCGCCTTCAAGGGCAGATCGACTACATCATCTACTCCAGCGACTTTCCGTGGACTGTCACCTTGAAATCGGATGTCGATCGGGCGTTGGCCGAGAAGCGCGAGGCGGCCGAGGTCTCCGGCAACTCGACCAAGGAACCGAAATGGCCCGACCAACTGAAGCCCACCGGTTCGATCAATGGGCTGACCTATCTATGGGAGTCCGTTTTGCAGGGCAAGCCGCTACAGTACATGGAGCTACAGAGCAACCGTTACACGCGCTTGCCGATTCGCGAGCAGGAAGACATGCCTTCGCTGAACTTCAAGAGCACTCGGAAGTTCGGGCCGCGAGGCGAAGTCGTCGAAACCGACGGGCGAGGCTACATGCTGTCGATGATGCTGGCCGTTACCTCGGGACGCGGCAACACGGTCGCGGAAGTGCTCAACTATCTCACGCGCAGCGCCACGGCCGACGGCACGCACCCCAAGGGTACGATCTACTACATGAAAAACAACGACGACCGCTCGAAACCTCGTCACGACCTGTTTCCCGCCGCCGTGGAGAAACTACGGAAGCTGGGAGTTTCCGCCGAGCTTATCGAAGGCAAGTTGCCCGTGGGGAAGCAAGATGTCCAGGGAACCATGGTCGGCCTGGCCAACTTCAACTGGAGGACTTCACGCAGCACGATCTTACCCGGCGCCATCTGCGAACACTTTACCAGCTTTGGCGGCAAGATGTACGCAAGTAAGTATCAAACGCCGCTTTCGGAGTTCCTGCGTTACGGGGCGGCCGGCGCCAGCGGCACGGTCGTCGAGCCTTACGCTTTGCCGTGGAAATTCCCCGCCGCCGACATCCACGTCCACTATGCCCGCGGATGCACCTTGGCCGAAGCTTTCTATCAGTCGGTCCACTGCCCGTACCAACTGCTGATCGTCGGCGATCCGCTCTGCCGCCCTTGGGCCAGAATTCCGCAGTTGCAAGTCGAAGGCATCGAGCCGGACGCGACCGTCCGAGGCAACCTGACGCTGACCCCCTCAGCGACCGTGCCCGGCGGCTCGAAAGTCGCTCGTTTTCAACTATTCATCGACGGCTGGGTGAGAACCGAGTGCGCTCCGGGCGAGACGCTCGACTTCGATACGACTCGACTGGCCGACGGGTACCATGAACTTCGAGTGGTGGCTATCGAGGCCGGCCTGATCCGCTGCCAGGGGCGAACGATTCTGCCGATAACCACGGCCAACTATGGCCGAACGATCAACGCCTCGATGTCGCCGCAAGGGAAAGTTTCACTGGGCTCGCCGCTGGTGATCTCGGCATCCTCGCCCGGCTCGAAGAAAATCTATGTGTTGCACAACAGTCGCTTGGTCGGCCAGATCGCCGGTGAACAAGGCGTCCTGGAGGTCAATCCGGCCACCCTCGGCGTCGGCCCGGTTCAATTGCGCGTGGTCGGCATCGGCGACGGCAAGTCGACCGACTACGCCTGGGCCAAGCCGCTGGCCGTGAC
>CAYYOX010000715.1:0-3812 GCA_964473065.1 uncultured Planctomycetaceae bacterium
GTGGCCTTCATGTCCTCCATCATAGCCTTGAAGCGGGCGTGATTCTTATAGATGTAGCTGATGTCCAACAGCGCGATAGTCGCTCCGCTTGAAGGCGGTCGAACGGGACTGCGCGCCGCATTTTGGGCCAGCGCACTGCCGGCTACGAGGACTGTCGAAACGACGCTTGCGACCAGGAGGGTCAATAGACGGGACTTACTCACGTTCAGCACTCCTTGCTGTTACAGTCGGTCTTCCGTGACCTGGCGCTGGGCGAGTTGCCCGGGCGCCCTACCGACTTAGCCTATTGGCAGACGGGAAAACAGTTACTACCGAGGCGGTATTCTGCCCACAAGGGCCGTCTGGGTAAAGACCGATTATTGAAAAACGGCCCCATGAGCGTAAGGTGTTGGTGCGACACAGGTTACGCCCGCCGTGGCCGTAGCCGCCCAGTCCGTCATAGTGTCCTCAGACGAGCCCCAATTCAAATCCCCGGCCAGATCTCCCCTTCGCATGATGGCCGGGTGGCTGGTGGCAAAGCGGAATCAACGTCGCGCCTTCTTATCTTTGGGACGGTAGTCCCGGGGATCCAAACAGCTATCGTACAGGGCCTGATCGATCTTGATCCAATCTGTCTTCTGAACGCCCCGCATGTTGTTAGCGTTTCGGCTGGTCGGAAAAGCAGAGGCTATCTTAATCCATCGTCCTTGCTCTTGAGCCAACAACCTAATCTCGTCGGCCACCTCACTGAAATCTTGGTCCTGACTGAATAGAAGAGCGACATCCAAACGTTTTTGCCGGGCCATGCGTACAATGTCTAGGGCTATCCGTACATCGATGCCTTTCTCTTTGCCAACCTCCGCTGAATACTCGATGCCATCAGAGATCTTGGTTGTCTCCATTCGATAGCGAAGTGGACGATGAAAGGTTTTGATGCCTGTTCGGGACATCGCGAGCAGCTTAGTGGTCCAGAAATGATGCCACTAGGGGTCAACCGCTTTCGATGGTACCCCTGTATAGAATCGAGTCTCGTGGAGACTAAAACCCTCTTGCTCACAGATTCTTGTAGCCAATGCGAGCGGAGAATAATTGGGGTACTTATGCCCAAATGCTGCCTTAGCGTGATGGAAGAGGTTTTGCCCATCGAAGAAGGCAACAGTTCGCTTGGATTGCTGGGGTTCGCTGGATTGCTGGCTCAGGAGTCATACCCAAAAAATAACCCCGCCGGGGCCTTTCGGCAAGTCCGACGGGGAGTAAATACGCCTGAGTAACTCTCTTCTACTCCAAGTCTACGACAATTACAAGTGATTTCTCTTGTTACGCGCATAACTCAGTATTGGGTAAATGTTTGCTGCACGGCATTCTTTTCAAAGAATCCACGTCCTGCCCCCCCCTGTGGCGGTGGAAACAAGAGCTTTCCCTCGGTTTCCCCTGCCGGAGAGAAAAAGGGGACATTCTACTTTATTGAAAAAGTAGAATGTCCCCTTTTTTCCTTCGTGCGAACGATCAGCCAGAACACACCGGGGATGGTGAGAACGGCCAGAATCGTTCCCCATTTCGCTACGCCCAAAGCGGCCGGCAAGTAGCCGACGCACAATACCATGGCGGCTACCAGTAGGCTGTAGGGCATCTGCGTGCGAACGTGGGCCAAGTGATCGCAGGACGAGGCGGTGGAACTCATGATCGTTGTGTCGGAGATCGGCGAGCAATGGTCGCCGAAGATGGACCCGTCCAAAATGGCGGCCACGCTGATCACGGTCGTCAGGCCATACGCGCCGCCGTCCAACGCATGGGCGACCGGCAGTGCGGTGGGAATCAGAATGGCCATCGTACCCCAGCTTGTGCCCGTGGCAAAGGCGGCCAGTCCGGCAACCACGAACACCAAGGCGGGAAATGCCTGTGGTGAAATCGAATCGGCCAGGATGCCGGCCAGGAACTTGCCCGTCTGCAACTGATCGCACGACCCCTTCAGCGACCATGCCAGGATCAACACGCTCACCGGCAGCAAGCTGGTCTTCACCCCGGCAAGAACCGCCTTGCACGTGACCGCCACGGGGCAGCGCGCTGCGCCCAAAGCAAGGACCACGGCCATGACCAACCCGCAAGCCGACGCGCAAGCCAACAAGGGTATACTGTCGGCCTCGGAGAGGACTTCCCGCCAGACTTGGAACTGAAACACGACCATCGGGTTTGACGACATCCGCGCCAAACCGCCGCCGTCGAGCCAGAGTCCGCCAAGAAACACCACCAGCAGCGTGCCCATCGGCACGATCGCGACCGAAGCATGGCCGGACATGGCAACCGGTGAGCCATCCGTGGCATCCGGTCCGATGGCCCGGCGTTGGGCTTCGGCCATGGGGCCAATGTCGCGGTCAGAAAGTGCGTTGAAGAAAACAAACGCGATCATCCCCATGCAGTAGAACCGGTATCCCAAAGCGTCGAAGAAGATCGAGTAGCCGTCCTGCGCGATATTCAGCGACTCGGCACATGTCGAGAGCAGGCCCACTTCGTAGCCGATCCAGGTACTAATCACAGCCAGCCCGGCAACCGGAGCGGCCGTGGCGTCGACGAGAAAGGCCAGTTTCTCGCGACTGATCCCGTGTCGATCGGTCATCGGACGCAACGTCGATCCGACAATCATCGTGTTGGCGTAGTCGTCGATGAAGATCACCAAGCCGGTCACGAATGTGACAAGCCCGGCCGAGCGTCGCGATCGGGCGAACCGCGTCAACCATCGTGCCACGCCCTGCAACCCGCCGCCGGCCTGCATCACGGCGATCATGGCCATGATCAGCACGACGTATAGCAGGATCTGCAAGTTGACCGTGTCACCGTCACCGGGCCAAACGCTTCGCACGACAAACGTGCCAGCGTGTGTAAGACCGTCGCGAACTATGGCCAGGGGGCCTAGCGTGTCGCGGGCCGCACCAAGCATTCCCCCGACCAGCACGGCAGCCCCAAGGCACAAGCGTAATCGGCCACTCAGCAGTGCCAAGGTCACGGCCAGCAGCGGCGGCACAATGCCGTGCCACGTTGCACCCTGGGCCAAACTGCTCGGGCGCACGAAAGCCGCCAATCGACACACACCCAGGAAGAAGAGCGCGGCCGCGCCGATTGTTAGGACAGTCTTGGTCCGATTCCGCCCGACCATAAGAGATGTCACCTTGGGGGTCCGTTACTCCGTCGGTCTTAGCAGGGCGAAGCCGGTCTTGGGGTCCATGACCCGGGTGGCCTTGGCGTCGAGGATCTCGTAGAGGATCGCTTCGCCGACCACCCAAGTGCTCACGCCCGGCCTCAAACAGCCGGTCAGCGTATTGCCGGAGCGTCCCATGGCGGCGTGGATGTGCAGCACGGATCGTCCGTCTTCGCCGGGCGCCAGCACACCGACGCCCGCCACTTCATGTGCCCCGTCGACCGGCAGCAGCATCGGCTCGACCGGTCGCTCGTCCGACTTGCGCGGCCCGACGACGACCTGCCCGCCGCCGATGCCTCCGACCAAAATGACGTGGCCGGTGGTGACGCCCTTTTCGGCGGCGAAACGTTCGATACACTCGGGCACGACATCCCCATCCTCCAGCCGGATGACAAAGCCACGTCCAAGACGTCCTTCCGATGCAATCATGGTTTGGCTCCCGTTGTTTCTTGTCTACTCGATTGCCTGGCCGCCTTGGTCAACGTTCTCGGCGGTGAATAGGCGGGATTTCAATTCAATCAGCTTAGGCACTTCCTGGCCGTCGAGGACCTTCAGCGCCGTTTCGATGGCCTCGCGTCCGCCGGTGGGATACTCGAACGAGACGTCGAGGATTCCCTTCTTGACGTACATCACCCCCTCT
>CAYYOX010000716.1:0-3803 GCA_964473065.1 uncultured Planctomycetaceae bacterium
CGGACCTTGGCTCACGAGTATATCCATGCACTGGTGGCCGAACTCGGCGGGGCCATCCTCCTGGAGATCCTCGGCTATCGCGTGGAATCCGACCGTGGAGGCTGTTGGGATTACCTGAAAGCCTACGCGGAAAAGGCCAAACTGGAACCGATGACGGCGTGCTATCGCCTGTTGAACCGCACTTGCAACGCGGTGGCCCTGATTCTGGACACGGGCGAGGAAATCGCACAAAACACCGAGACGGGCAAAGCGGTAGCGTAAACCCGGAACGGGCGGCCGTCCTTCGACGGCTGCTCCTCCCGCGTTTACTGTTTGTTATCGGCGGCCAAGCCGCCAGAACCGGAGCACAGCCATGACTCCCCGCGCCCGGTTGCGCAACGACCTGACCCGCTATGCCGAGCGGGTCGGGTTGTGAGAGAGACTTGCCAAGCTACTGCTGATCCCGCCAGAGACTTTGGGAACATTTCTGGACGGCCAGACCGACACGATACCCGGCGAGAATATCGAGGCGATTGCCCAGCGGTTGGTCATGCTGGGGGAGGCACTTGACGCCTAACCCTTCGGCCGTCCGGCCTGACGGGGCAAGGCTTTCCACTTTAAGAAACTCGCCCGGTCGACCAGCCAGAGATTGGCCGCCGGGACCGGCTTATGGGCCTCGATCACGCCCCGACGGATCAGTTCGGAGATCCAGCCGACCGTGACGCCCGCCTCGGTGGCGGCCTGGGAGACGGAGATGTACTCGGGTTTGTTTTTCGCAGGCATGTCGCAAGTATAAGCCGCCAGAGATTTCGAGTCAACCGAGTTGACAATAGTAGCGACATCGCTATGATTAACGATCAATGAACATACTACGTTCCCTCAGCAAACCGCCAGAAGACCGGACCGTTTCGACCGCTTTCACGAGAATCCATACTACATTACAATCTTTACACGAATGGGCTAGCTGGTCGGGAAACCAGTGAACGCGGGGTGGCGTCCTCCAGTCGCCGCTCCGCCGCCCGTTCCTTTTCCCTGGAAGGAGAAGTCTTATGTCACCAGTCGGCACCAAGATCCCGCCAAACGAATGGGTTCGAATCCAAAAGCTCGCTCTGAAAAACCGGCGGCGGGACGACGGAAACCGCCCGCCGAGGATTTACGGCTACCTGCGGTGCTCCCATCCCAGCAGCGCCTTCAGCCAGTACGGACTTGATGCCCAGCGATCACTAATCGAGCAGTACATCACCCGCCTACTGGAAGACGAGGAGTTTGCTGGCCATGAGCCCGGCGGGATCTTCTGCGACAAGGCCGTATCCGCCAGTAAAATCCCCTTTCTCGCACGCCGCGAGGGGCAAAAGCTCAATGCCCAACTGCGACCCGGCGATGTGGTAGTTTTTCCACGCGTGGATCGAGGCTTCCGCCAGATGCAAGACTTTTGCAACCTGTTGCAGCTATGGCTCGACCGAGGCGTTACCGCGCTGTTTGCGCAAGAGAACGGCTCGTTCTGCAATTGGCGAGACCGTCAGAGCCTCTACATGTGTGCGATCATGGCCGAGGGCTACTCGCATTATGTAGGCGAGCGCAATCGCGAGACGGCGGCAATCCAAAAGGCGCGCCGGGGCCAATCCGGCGGCAAGGCGCGATACGGTTACCAGTGGACCGGCCCACGCGGCAAGCGACGCCTGATTCCCGACCGCCAGCAGCGCCAAATCGGCCAACTGGTGGTGCGAATTGTTGACAAACACCCCGACTGGAGTTGGCAAGAGGTTTCCGACGAGGTTCACCGTCGCCTAGCTGCCGCTAAAGGCGAGTCGCTGCCCCCACTGGCACAGCGCAAAGGCTGGTGCCGAAGCGTCTGCAAGACAGCCTACCGCGAAGAACGGAAGTTGCAATCGCTAGAGCGGGAGCAGCGGGAGAAGAAACAACAGTCGGCAAACTAACTGTCGTGTCCGTCGACCAATCGAGGGCTCGTTCCTTTCAATCTCCCAGATATCGATAGCGGTTTGCCCGCCGCGTGGCCGGATCGCCGCGTTTGACCAGTTCGAGGACCTCGTCACGTACCTGTTGATCGCCGACTCCGCATGAATCGCTCGGCATTTGCGTCATTTGCGTCACTTCCGTCATGGGCATTGCTCGATCAGTGCAGAGTGATGCAAATTGATGCAATCGCGCCAGTCACCGATGACACAAATGAATACGACCATGACGCAAACAAGGCCGATGATTGCGCAAAGACGTGCTCCAGAATCCGCCGAATGACGCAAATGACGGTCGTGACGCAAATCCCCGGACCACTTGGGGCGGCCGGAAACGGATCGGTCGGGATTACGGGAAAATCGGCCATGTCTTGGGTCATTCTGGAAATCTGGAAATATTTCGAGAATCTCGCTGGATGTTCTCGCGGAGCTGAGGTGACTGTCTGGACTGCAATTGGTGGATCGCGGCCTACGTCGGCGCGATCCGTATTTCGGGTTCGAATCCATAAGGAGCCAGACGATGACGAAGAAGACGCCCCGCAAGACGACGGCCAAGGACAAGCCGAAGGCATCGGCGAAACGACCGGCTGCCAAGTCGGCCAAGCCCGCCGCCAAGATGAGCGGTCTGGACACGGCGGCCAAGGTCCTCGGTGAGGCCGAGCAGCCGATGACCGTTCGATAGATTGTCGAGGTGGCATTTGCCAAGAAGTACTGGTGATCGGATGGCAAGACGCCTTACGCGACGATCTACTCCTCGATCATCCGGGAGATCGCGACCAAGAAGAAGGTATCGCGGTTCCGCAAGACGGGCCGCGGCACGTTCGCACTCAAACGATAGGAGACGACCGCCATGCGAACGTACCAAGGCAGCCTCGAAGTCTGGACAGACGGATGTTGCGAAGCGGCCGAGGAGGCGCTCTGTGTCGCTTCGGTTCGTTTCGTCCGCCACGACTTCGCCGGCGAAGACCAACATCGGTTCGTCGGGGAGGCCATCACGGCCGAGCAATACGAACAAGTTGTGGAAGCGATGCACGCGGCGGGAACGCCGGGAGTGGAATGAAACTTCCCTCTCGACTAAACCTCGCCACGTCGCCGCCCACCGGGCCCCCTCGCGGGGCCTTCTCTTCTGGCTTACCATCAACGTCGGCTTCTACTTTCTGTGCAACACGGGCCAAACCTCGCGATCACGCGACCGCCACCGCCGCTTGTCTTTTTGCCTTCTTGCCGGTGAAGGCTTCCCAACGTTGGACGATCACGTCGCAATAGGGGGTGCCTAACGGCGCAGCAGCGTGACACGGGCGAACGTCGGGCGACGTGTGGCGAAAGGTGCTAGGCATCGGGACCTCCGGCGGCTTGGACCATGGCGAGGATCCCGGCCTTGATCGCCTCGGGAAGGCGGGGCCAAGCGGCGAGAATCTGGGCAAGATCAGGGTCGGCGGGAGGCAGGGAAATCGCGGCGAAATCCGCCTGAGAAGAGGATGGCACCAATACTGGCACCGCGTCGTTTGGCTCTTGACGCAAGTCTTTTGTGTCGCTAGGATTTACGTCGTTGGGCCTACGGTCTTCGGAACCGAGGGTTGCAGGTTCGAATCCTGCCGGGCGTGCTGACTTACGTCGATTGAGCCGAAAAGTGTAAGGCAACTCGCAGGAAATAACATACCGACAGCCGGTGATCGGAAAAAGGTGACGGGCGCCTTTTACCTGAAAGGCCCTTCGGGTGCTTCGCACAAAAGGTGCCTGCCACCTTTTTCCTCCCAGAAATATGGGCCCTGGGGTGCCGCTGCGCGTTGCCCCAGCCGCCCCTTTCTGGAGAGTTCCTGGCTTTGCAGATCTCCTCGTGCAATCACATCT
>CAYYOX010000717.1:0-3801 GCA_964473065.1 uncultured Planctomycetaceae bacterium
ACTCTTTCACCGTATCTCGAACACATCAAGAAACAAAAAACAAGGTCTGACCCCTCCTCCCTTTCCCTTTTTGCCTTCCTTTTCACCTTGAACCTTGGCCGAATCGACCTTGCGGACGTTGGGCGTTCCGGCTATCCTCCTGCGACTTTTCACTGGATTGACACGATACGGGCGAGCCGTCTTGCCCGAACGATCCCGTCGGACGACACGAAGACCACGGGATCTGTCAAACCCTCATCATCGCGAGGCATTACGATGGATCGTTACTCGTTGCGGTATGGATGCGTTCTGGCGCTGTCGGCCCTGATTGCGGCCAGTTTGGTTGCGAGCGGCGGTTGTCGCAGCGTACTCACGACGGCCGCCTATCTGGTCAAGGGGACCAATGTCGATGCGGATTATGACGGTTTGAAAGAGAAGAAGATCGTGGTCGTTTGCCAGCCCTTGACCTCGCTGGCCTACCGCGATTCGGAGATTGCCGGCGATCTGGCCCGGGAGATCGGTAGGCTGCTGCAAGAGAATGTGTCGAAGATCCAGGTCGTCAGTCATCAGAAAGTTGCCGAGTGGATCGACGAGAACGGCGACTGGGAAGAGTACACTGAAGTGGGTGAAGCCCTGGGGGCCGAGACGGTCGTGGCCATCGACTTGCAGGAATTCACGATCTTCAAGAGCCAGACGCTTTACCAGGGTAAGGCCAGTGTCCATCTGCAAGTTTTCGATTGTGCCACGGGCGAAGAAACCGTCTTCGAGAAGGAATTGCCTCAACTGGTCTATCCGGTCAACGCCGCCATTCCAACCGACGAGAAACCCGAGCCCGAATTCCGCCGCGAGTACATTCGTATCCTGGCCGATCAGATCGCACGCCACTTCTATCCCCACGACAAGCACGCCGACTACGCAATCGACACCCGTCTTTTGGACTAGGCAGCATCCACCCCACTGTATGGCGAATTACGTTCGGCCACAATGCGTGTGCTGCTGCGAAGCGGTGTCTTAATGGGCTATCCGGCGTCGGATCAAGCTGCTGAACATTGACGGGCGCCAACCGCGTATTTAGGATAGAGAGGTGGCACAACGAACTCGGACCGGAGGCGATAGACCCATGCGCGCTCGACGACTTTTCTCAAAACACGGCCTTCGTTGGCTTGGTGCGGTTGCGGCCGTTGTGGCCTTCACCGGTTACGGCATGACGACACTCGGCGCTCAGGAATCGGGAGATCACGAAGAACAGGATATCCCGGAACCGGAGGACATCGCCTTTACGACAAGCGACGGCTTGAAGCTCAACGCGACGTACTATCCCGGCACGGAAAAGAAGGATAGTGTGCCGGTTGTTCTGCTGCACATGTTGCACGGCAACCGTAACGACTACGCCGACTTGGCCCCCATGCTCCAAGAGAAAGGGCACGCCGTTCTCGTACCCGACCTGCGTGGTCATGGGGAGAGTACGAAGCATAAAAGCAGTCGGGTGCCGTTGAAGTCGTCGAGTTTGTCCCGACTCGATTTTGCCCGTATGGTGCAAGTCGACATGCCGCGGCTGAAACATTTCCTGGTCGAAGAGAACAACGACAAGAAACTCAACATCGAGAAACTTTGCGTGGTGGGTGCGGGAATGGGGGCTTCGGTGGCGCTGAACTGGACGGCCTTCGACTGGCACCTGAAGCCGGTCGGCGACCGCAAGCTGGGCCAAGACGTCAAGGCGCTGGTGCTGATCTCGCCCGACTGGTCCACACCCGGCCTCTCGCTCAGACCGCCCATGACGGCCCGACCGTTGAGGGTTCAAGTTTGGACCGATGCGATGAAGAACGTCTTCAAGGATCCCGACGAGCAGAACTTCGCCGCCCCCGTAGCGCTGGATTTCCGCAAGGAGGTTTCCGTATTGATTGTGGTCGGCAAGGGCAAGTCGAAGGCGGTCGGAGATGCGCGACGTTTGCAAAAGATGTTCAAAACACATCACTCCGAGTCCTCCTCAGGATCGCAGGACCTCTTCTACGGCGCTTTGGATACCAGTCTGCAGGGAACCAAGATGCTCGGCGCCAAGTTGAAGCTGAAAAGCCACATCGCCACGTTCATCGAGAAACGGGCGGCCGATCGGTCCTTGCCCTGGCAAAAACGCACTGCCCCCTACGAATGACGCGGCCCGGGGGAGACCATCGTTTAGCGGTCGCCCTCGTGATGGATTGGCACCAGGGGGCGTTTCCGCAGAGTCTGCCTTGATGCGGACGGGATCGGCCGTCGAGGGGGAATCCGCAACTCCACGCCGATCGGCAACAGCTCGGGACCTTGCAGGATTTCTCGGTTAGCTTCGTAGATCTCCAGGTAGCGATCCGCCGAGCCGAGGTATTCTTCCGCCAAGCGTGGCAACGTATCTCCGTCGACAATCTTGTGAACCTGCGGCCGATCATCCGCCGAATCCAAGCCGGGCGCAGGCAACTCGATCCTGGCGCCCCAGGGCGGGAGAATCGCGTCGGGTGGGCCGGGATATCGTCGCGCCAACGCCGGCGGCGGAGCGTTCGGAGACGATGGTCGCAGGACCGTCGCCCTGGCTGCGGCCGGGCGTCCGGACGCCGCACGATGATCCGGTCCGGGGGGGAATTCGGCTTGGCGTCGAGAAGGTGAACCAAGCGGTAGCGTCGCCTTGGCTTGTCTCTTCAGAACCAACTGTTGGCTACCTTCAAGCGAAGTGAGGCCCGAGCGGGGCCGCCCATGCCGAAACAACAGGGCGACCGTGATTCCCGCTAGGAGAATCAGGCACGCGGCGATAACTTTCCTGCCTGGGTTCATTACGATCACCTTACCCGCACGCTGTATTGCCCCCGCCTATAATAAATATCGGGGTCTCGGGGCGCCGATTTGCAGTCAACCGGCGCAAAACCCGACCGGTTCAGCCCCATGCGGTAGGCTCCTACCGAGTCTGGCGAAGATGCCACCGGCCAGCGTATCAACCGTAACGCCCAGGCAAGATAGAACGATTGCCGTGGTTAGGGATTAGGGGTGTGGTCTTCCCCACGAAATGTGGACAGTAACAACGTCTCGATAGCTTTGGGGATAGTTGACTGAAGGCTGTGTTTTCCTGGGGGACGTCCCCCAGACCCCAGGAAGGTTTTGCGCTTTGGGCCAGTTCCCGGTGTGTGGTTGGAAAAACGGGGCGACGCGGTGAGATGGCTCGCCATCCGGCCGACCTTGAAAGGGCAACCATGGCGAAGAAACGTAACCGCAAGAAGGCCCACAAGATGAAAGACACGCGGCAACCATCGGAGGACAAGAAGCCCATCAAGAAGCGACCCGATCGAGACCGCCGGGTGCGGCAGAACGAGCGGATGGCCCGAGTCCTCAAGACCTTGGAGTTGATCCAAAGCCGCGGCCGATGGAATGCCAAGGCAATCGCCGAGGAGATCGGGTGTTCGCAGCGGACAGTATACCGGGACCTCGAAGTCCTGGAATTTTCCGGCGTGCCGTGGTACTTCGACGAAAACGACCAATGTTATCGGGTTCGGCCTGACTATCGATTTCCCGTGTTCGGCTTGACGGAGGAGGAAGCATTAGGGCAAGCTCTGGCAACCGCCCTGACAAACACCCCAGGCTTGGATGTCAGCCCCGGTGCTGCTCCAACCACCCAAAAACTTCAAGTGACTTCGCCGGAATGACACCACCCACCTATAGGCCGCCGGGGGCCGATTCCTGGCACGCAAAAAACAAAAACCGTCAATTCGGACCGTTAGTGTGGTGCCCAGGTAGTAACCTACCCTCCTAAGTGCCGTATTCTATGCATCTTTTGGCTCTGCAAACAGCAAACTCTACGGA
>CAYYOX010000718.1:0-3798 GCA_964473065.1 uncultured Planctomycetaceae bacterium
GAAGCTGGCACCGTACGACAAGGGCAGGAAGTGTAACTGTATCCCGATCCCCGGCAAAAGGCCTAAGATCAAGCGAGAAAGTGATCTTTCAGTGGACTCGCCAGAAGTAGTGCTGGCTAGTCCTCTGGTCGAGGCAGACCTCAAACGCATGTCGCAGGTATGGCAGGACCACTCCGCCAAGAGTGTGCTGGTGTGCGGCCCGCCCGGCTCGGGCAAGGAGAATCTCACGATGTCGGTGCCCTACGGGTCGGGGCGAAACACTAAGGGCATGCAAACACTTTCACTGGCTGAATGCGAGTTGGACCAAACGTTGCGGCGGCTTTTCGGGTTCCGAAGAGACGACGGGTCGATTTCCCCCGGACTCATCGAGCAGGCCAAGGAGTCGGCGATGTTCGTGGACGAGGCACACCACCCCGAAGACAGTACCGGAGCGCGGGCGGCCCTGTTGCGTGTCTTGGAGGCTGGCACCTATTATCCGGTCGGGTCGGATAAGGCCGAGAAGGTCGACAACGTCTTGTGGCTGTTCGCCAGCAGTCGGGACTTGGCCGGACCGAATTCGATCGGGAACGTACCTCCGCCCGACTTCTGGACTCGGATGAGCCACGTTGTCCAGGTGCGTCACCCGTTGAATGCAACTGCCCTGAGGCAACATGCCACCAGCGCGCCGGAAGAGCGAACGAAGGAGGTGAAACGTCTCCAACGCACGGCACTCAAATGGTTTTTCTGCTTCTTCTGGATTAGCAGTTTGGAGAAGTACTTTGAGCGGGAGATTGTCGAGATACCTCCTCCAGCAAAGTCTCCACCAGGGCGGACTCCTGGTCAGATCGTTGTGGACCGGAAACTGCGCCGACTCCTGAGTAAGTTGGACGAGATGGCCGACAAGTTTGCGGAGGTTCTGATGCAGGAGGCCGAGCCGCGTTCCTTGCACGAGATCAGTGTGCGTGGACTGCGAAGCATGGCTAATCAACTACTCTCGCACGCCATCCGGGCTGTCGAGGAACATGAAGACGGGCATGGGAAGAAAAAGTCTGCTGCCTATAGGGCGGTCGAGAAAAACCTGCCCGAGGTATTTGAGCAACTTCGGCAGGTGGCGTCGTTGGCGCCGAAGCACAAATCGTGAGGGCGAACAGCCAGCATCCTTGGCTGTTGTCTGAATGCCAGGTGCCTGCGCGTTCCAATCACCCGCGTTGGCAATCGGATTCGGTACCGTCGCTAGGACAAGAAAGGAGCAGATCTACTCCTTCCCTGGCTGCTGATGGTTTCTACTGATATAATCAGGGCCAGGCCATGGATCGAACTTTGCCTATGCTGGGGAAATGACCCTTGAATTCCCCAAAACCCTATCGGTGTTCAATCCGTGTTTCATCCGTGGCTAAGCAATCCCGTGAACGCTTACGCCCGAATTATTCATGGACCGTTTGTAGTGACCGCATTCATGCGGTCTTGATTCATGCGGCCTTGGCAATCTGGCCCCGATGAATCGGGTCACTACGAACCTTTGTGAATGATCGGGGCTACTTGCCCGGATCACCGTGGAATTCGTTGCGGTAGTCGGCCGGCGTGTGGCCGAGGCATCCGCGAAACTTCAACTCCAAGGAGCGTCGTGAAACCTGAACGAAATCGACGACGTCCGAAACGTCGATCTCTTCTTCGGCATGCTCGCGCATGAATTGCAGGGCGGCGGCCACGTCCATGTCGTCGGTCGCAAAGACATCGGTCGATTGCCGGGCCACAACGCCGATCGGGGGAAGCAAGCGGTTGCGGGGTTCGGGTGAACTCCCCTGCAGCATCTCGTCCAACATCGCCGCGGCCTGGAAACCGACCGCGTCCCGCGGATGGACGATGCCCGAAAGCGGCGGATAGACCAGGTCGCACATCACCGGGTCGTAATTGGCGACGATCACAGCCACTTGTTCCGGGACGGCCAGTTCGGCCTCCCGGCAAGCCTCCAACAGCACCGGGCCGATGAAGGGGTTGGCCGCGAATACGCCCAGCGGCTTGGAAGCTTCAAGCAGCGCGTCAGCAACCGCGCCGATGTTCGGCTCGCGACGGACCGACTGGCCGGGGCCAACCTGCTCTTGGACTTCAATTCTCAGTTCGCTGCACGTCATATCCGCGGCGGTGATCGCCTCGACAAAAGCGTCGCGGCGGATTCGCTCGTTGTCCCAGAGGAATTCGGCCGCACAGGCAAACTGCTTCAGCCCGCACCCTATCAGGTGCTCAGCGGCCAGCCGTCCCACGGCCTCGTTGTCGGTGAACACGCTGGGTAGCTCCCGGTCGGTGAACCGAGAAGAAGTGCGTACTACCGGCACGTTGAGCCGGCGCAAGGCCTCGCGATGTTCGTCGGTCTGGGCCATGGAAATCACGCCGTCGCCGCGCCAATCCTTCAGCCGTTCCCAACGGATGAACGGATGAAACCCGTCCATGTCCAGCCGCCAATCGGGCCGACGGTTCAGCAGGAAGCGGAAGATACCCCGGCTGACGCTATGCATCAGTGCCTGCGAGGGTTCCACCACCAGGGCCACCCGCCGACGCGTCGATTTGGACTTCTTTTTACCCATGGTTGAATAACTGTACTTTCCGGTGTATCTGAGGGGAACCCGGCTTGCGCAAATTCTGACACGATTTGCGCGAATCTTGGCGCACGAGCCAAGGCGCCTGATATAATCAGCATTAGGATTCTGGAGAATCGCCCAACCAGAGGGCTAGATTTGCGCCCCTGCTGCAGGGCGGTGCTGCAACCTCCCTGGGCTGACTGAGGGAATGTTTCGTCAACAGGAAGTTTTCAATCTGGAACGCCCGCCATGCAAGCGGTAACGAGTCGATTCTTAACGAGATGGATAGCGGTTGCCGGTGTCTTGACGCTGCTGGCCGGCGGCCGGCTGGTCGAGGCCGAAGAGCCGGTCCGAGGTCCTAATCTGGTGCTCTGGCTGGATGCCCAAGACATCGACGGCAAGGGCCATCCGTCGGGCCACTTGGCCGACGGGACGCCCATCTACCGCTGGGTCGACAAAAGTACGTACGGCAACCACGCCACCCAACAGGCTCCCGATCGCCGTCCGACTTACGCCCGCAACGCGCCGGGCGATGGCTTCGGTGCGGTGAACTTCCGCGCAGATCAGCGGCAGTTTCTGGCCTGCGGGAACGACTCTTCGCTGGATGTATCGAAGATCACGGTGCTGATGGTTGCCAAGGCCTCGCGGCAAGCGGCCAGCATGTGGTTGCTTGGCAAGAATGATTTTGCCGCGAAGTGGCCCGGGTACGGCATCGCGGCCTACGGACCCGCGGCGACTCCCTGGCCCCATCTGGGCTTGGGTGCCGAGGGCGGCGCTGCCGCGAACGGTTACCTCCAATTCAGCGAAAACATTCGCGATCGCCATGCGATTGTCGAGGTCAGTTATGACGGCACGTTTCTTCGCGGCCTTCTGGACGGACAGATTCAGAAGGTTCAGGCGCAGACAGGCGCCATCCGGGCCAACCGCCGTGATCTGCTGATCGGCGCCGGATCGCAAGCGCCTACCCCGGTGGAGTTTCTCCAGGGGGAGATCGCCGAGCTGTTGCTTTACAATCGGGCGTTGTCGCCTGCCGAGCGTCGACAAACGCGGCGTTATCTGGCGGAGAAGTACGCCCTGAAGCTTGCCCCCGCGCCCTACGACGGGCAAATGATCGTCGTAGAGAACGGCTACCTGCCGCTGACCGTACAAAACCCGACGACGCCTAAGACGCAAACGCTCAGCCCGGACCAGGCGGATGCCGTGCTTCAGCGCGACTGGCTGTTTCAGTCGATGGGGGTCCCGT
>CAYYOX010000719.1:0-3790 GCA_964473065.1 uncultured Planctomycetaceae bacterium
TCCAGCGGACCCGGGTCCGCGGCGGCCGCGGTCCCGGTCCGCTGAACTCGAACCGTTAGGCAGCCCTGGCCACCAAGAAATAACAGTGAATATGAGTCGAAAAATTAGTTTGGCACTCGTAACGGTTCTCGCGTTACGGTTTGTTTTCCATGCCTTCTACCTGCCAGTTTTTGAGGGACCTGACGAACCGTTCCATCTGGCTCGAATGGTGAGCTTCGTTGATGGATCAATCGCCGAGGGTTGGCGCGGAGAAACTGTCAGCCCAGTCATTGTAAGCTCGGTGGAATCGCATCCCTGCTGCAACGACCTCGCTCGAGCTTTCGGGTGCCCTCCATTTGGCGAGGAGCCGGCAGAATTCAATATTCTTGATTTCGATACGACTGATCAATCGTCTGCGGTAGTTGCCAACTACGAAAAGCATCAACCTCCCATTTACTACGTGCTCGGAGCAGTTGTGCTTTCCGGTTCCTCGGCCCTTTTTCCTTCGTCAATCTCAGAAGCACCGAGCCTTCGTTTATTGATTGCCAGGTTGTTTTCTTTAACATTGGTCCTCATCGCTTTGATCGGCCCAATCCGCAGCCTTGCAAGTCACTACGGCAACAATTGGTATGCAGCGCTTCTTCTCGTGCTCTTTCTTCCGGGTGCATCAGAGTCTCTCGTTCGGTGCGCAAACGATTCAGCGGTTTTCCTTTGGGCTGCGCTACTGATGTGGGCTCTTGTTCGAAAAGCCGAATCAAGAATCTTCATAGCACTGGCAATGATTGGACCCCTCATTAAGCTCACAACTCTTCCGATTGTCGGGATTGCTGTCGTTTGGGCTTGGTTCAATCGACCGCGATGGCACGCGATGATGATTGCCATCGCCTCATCTCTCATCGTCCCACTTCAGTGGTTCCGCGGTTTCCGCTGGGGCGGAACAGTGGAGCTAAACTACAGCTCTCAGGCGGTCGCCGAGCCACTCCAAAACCAAGTATTAGGCTTTGTTCGGAGTTCGTATACGTTCTTGAAAACCACAGTTTGGCTGGGCGAATGGAGCTTCTTCCGTGCACCGGTTTGGGTTCTTATTGCCGCAAGCCTGTTCTTGGTAATCGTGATCCTGTCCCTCAGGTTCCAGAAACCGACCGGTAGCCTTGCGCCTCATGTAACAGGCGTCGTGCTTGCCATTGCTGCAACCTCTTATTGGTTCATCTCGCATCGGGCCTTCTGGGGTCAATGGGGTGGCGTCGGCGGGTGGTATGCCTGGGGTTGGTATCCGTGGGTAGCTGTACTTGCAGGCGATCTCTTCAGCATTGACCGCTCACGGCGGTTCTTGATCATCGGTGGCGGAGCCATCCTATTGTTCATCATCAACATTGCGTGGTTTGTGTTTGCTCACAGACTATATTCATATTAATTCACTGATTTTGGTCAACTTAGGTGCCTAACCCCTCATTCCAGCGGACCCTCACCCCTGCGGGGTTCGGTCCGCTGAATTCGAACCGTTAGGTCGCGGAACGCGGACGTTGCGGGTAGAATGAGGACCAGGAAACCAATCGATGACTCCGACAGTACTTCGTAGCGGGCCGTACCGAATCTACTTTCACAGTCACGAACCGAACGAACCGGCCCATGTGCACGTCGACCGGGATGACCAGTCCGCGAAGTTCTGGCTCGCGCCGGTTTCGCTTGCTAGGAATCTCGGATTCGTTGCGAAAGAACTGAACAGGATCCAACGCCTGGTGCAGAAGCATGAGGCTGAACTCGTGGAGGCTTGGAATGAGTATCACGGAACCTAGGGCAGGAGAGCGGATTAAGAATGTCCGATGCACGAGTGAATTGTTGATCGTGGACCTGGCTGATGGCAGGACGATCTCTGTCCCTCTTGCGTGGTACCCGAGGCTCCAGTCCGCAACGCCTGAACAGAGGAACAACTGGCACGTGTCGGGAGCAGGTTTTGGGATTCATTGGCCGGACGTTGATGAGGATCTGAGCGTTGGCGGTCTGCTTCGAGGCGCTCCAGCATCGCGCGGATCGGCCGTTCAACAACTCGCAACCTAACTCCTCGTTCCAGCGGACCCGAGTCCGCGGCGGCCGCGGTCCCGGTCCGCTGAATTCGAACCGTTAGGCTGGAGAGGGAATGGTAAACAGACTTTTCGAGGCCGTAGACCATTTAGTGCGTAAGCCCTCAGTCGCACAGATTGGAGGTTTCAGGCCAGAAGAGGATCGGAAGAGCTGGTTTGGCGGTCATTTCCTAACCGAGCCCGGAGATACGTGGCCGGTCCTGGATGGAGCCAAAGCAGTTCCGGTGATTCAGATCTGTGTGACGGAACTTCCTGTCGTACCAGCAATACTTGAGGGCAAGGAGATCCTTCAGATTTTCCTTTCTCAAGCAGAGCTCCCAATCGACCTACCGGCTGAGAACGGCGACCGATTTCTGGTTCGCGAGCTTCCTGTCGAGGGCGTTGAACAAGCGCCTGACGCTCCCAGCTTCGACTATCCAAGGCCATTCCAGATCAAGTGGCTTGAGGGAAAGCCAGAAGGACCTGTCTGGGAGGAGGTGTGCTACTACGTAGACTTCGATCTGATCACTGAACATGTTGAGAGAGATGATCCCTTCAGCAGATACAACGATCGCTACTTCGGTCACTCCGGCACGAAGGTCGGAGGTTGGCCCACCTATATCGAGGGCCTGGCGCAGGCTCCGGAAAACTACGTGATCCAAGTGTCTTCGGAGCCGAAGCCGAGGTTTGGGATCGGAGACTCAGGAAACATGTACTTCTACCTTAGCTCTGCGGGAGACTGGTCCATGTCCTGGGACTGTTACTGAGGATGTGAGTTCAACTTTGAAGTGCACATATCTCGGCCTAACCCCTCGCTCCAGCGGACCTGATCCCGCGCTGCGCGAGGGCCGTACCCGCGAGTTCGAACCGTTTGGCGGGTGTTGAGAGGGGGATGATCGATGTTGAAAACCTACCCACTGCTTCTGGGACGGGGGGCCGCTCTGTTGGCAGCCGTGTATCTGCCGACATTCGTTGCTGTCTCCGCGCTCTTCGTAACCGGTCTCTTCGGCGTCCGTGATCCGGAGGACGCCGGCGGGCTCCTTGCGCTGTTGGTGATCGCCATCAGCTTTGCTGTTGCATTGATTCTGATAGTGGTTTTCGCAGCTCGGTCTCCGAACGGTTTTCGGGCGTTCGGTTTCAGCTCAACCAACACGAGGTATTTATGGTGGGCCCTTGGTTTGGGTCTGGCATTCGCGATCGCGCTTCGGTTGATTGATTCCCTTCTTCCGGCCGGGGAGGCTGCGACGCTCTTCAATCTTGGGAGATGGCAAATCATTGCCCTCTTTTGGATTGGCGCACCGATACAAGAGGAAGTGATCTTCCGCGGTTTGGTTCAGACCACCCTCGAAAGACGGCATCCCGGGCTGATCAGAATCTTTCGCTGCGAGACATCGGTCGCCGCATTGGTTACCGCAGTGTTGTTCGCGGTCGTTCACTCCGCCCGCGTCAGCTTGGGTGATTCGTGGGACCATGTTGCACTCATCGTCGCAGGCGCGTTCGTCTTGGGTTTGCTGGCGGGACACCTGCGTTGGAAGAGCGGTAGTCTCCTCCCCTGCATTCTCATCCATTCTCTCTTCAACATCTTCAGTTGATCCGGTTCTCGATGATTGAGGAAACACATGCTTGCCGCCTAACACCTCGCCTCGCGGACCCGAATTCGCGCTGCGCGCGGGCCGGTCCGCTGAGCTCGGGGACGCTAGCCCGAGCTTCCTAGTTACGGATCGCTTCTTCGCTGAAGACCTTGAGTAGCA
>CAYYOX010000720.1:0-3780 GCA_964473065.1 uncultured Planctomycetaceae bacterium
TCTCATCGCCGTGCCGGCGACGGCTAAACGACTGAACTCCGAAATCGGGAAATAATTCTTTTACAAGTCCTTACCGTGCTGGGGATTGAACCGAACCTCGGCAAGGGACCGCCGAACCTGGCGATCACGCCCGGCGGTGAGCTGTGGGCGTTTCAGGTTAACATCAGGTGTGTCAACAAAGGACCTTGCGCGAAACATCCCTCTGGGGAGAAGGTCTTGACGTGGATGACGCCAGAATTCATCCTCAATCGGGTGGCGGTGACGCTGTCGCAAGAAACGGTTTTGCCGGAGTTCCTCGGATGCGTCGGCAACCCAAGGTTTGATGATCGAATCCGTTGTCCGAATTGTGATGGTCTCGTCTGCTGGACAGTTCAGGCAAATTTCAATTAGAATACTCAGGCTGAACCCAAATGGGAAATGTCGGATTACAGGAGAGAGCCATGAAATTGCTTGGATTCATCACGATGATTGCATCTACTTTCTTTTCGAGCATCCCGGCGCATGGCGCTCCCCCCGTCACGCCCCTTGATCCACAGAGAAAAACCGTATTGATGGCCGACAGCGTCCTGACCCCCGTTCCCGGCATGTCGCCCATGCGAGCGCGGGGCAGCCGTCTCGGCAAGATCCAGAGAATCTGGCAGCAAGGCTGGAAGAATTCCGCCCAAACTTTCACGTGGAATGTGTCCGTCACCAGTGCGGGGGCTTATGAGGTGGAGCTCGTGTCCTGCGACGTTCAGGAAGTGGTGGTTAAGGGCGGCGAGCAACCCCTGTATGCTCACATCGATAAGGCAAGTCCCCGCTGGAACCTACCTGGTTGGAGCCGCACTCTATTGGGAACGATCAACCTAGCTCCTGGAGAACACACGCTAACCCTGCAGTTAGTAAAAGACCAAGCGACTGCGGGAAAACTGCGTAGCTTGGATCTCCTCCGCGTGGCCGCCAAGGCAGACCACCAGAAGCGCGTTTCCGCCTTGCGCTCCGACGCTCAATGGATGCGGGAAGGTAAATATGGCGTGATGCTGCAATACGGCAGTTGGGGTTATCCGGAGCGCGGACCTAAGAGGCCGTGGGAAGAGGCGGCGAAGGCCTTTGACGTAGAGAAATTCGCCAAAATGGTAGACGAAGGCATGGGTGCCAAATGGGTCATTTGGTCCATCACTTGGCGCGGATCCCACTTCCCCATGCCGCTCGAATCGGTAGATGCCATCGTCCCCGGGCACACGATCACGCGAGACCTGCCGGCCGACTTGATCGCCGCGCTAAAAAAACGCGGTATCAAACTGATGTTCTACTATCATCCCGGCCACGAGGACGAAACGTGGTGGGCCGCCAACTGGAAAGGGCAGAACAACAAAGCTTATTACTGCAAGAATTGGCAAGACGTGATGACAGAAATCGGCAACCGCTATGGAGATGATCTCGCCGGTTGGTTTTTTGATGATGCCGCCTTCTATTCCCCGCTGGCCCCGGCATCGTTCGAAGCCTTGACCAAGGCAGCCAAGAGTGGTTCGCCCAAGCGATTGGTGTCCTACAACAGTTGGATTATGCCAACCTTCACGGATTTCCAGGACATCCACATGGGAGAGATGTTCTTCGATGCCAATACGGCCGACATGGATCCCAAGGGAATTTACAAATCGGGTCCATTCAAGGGCAACCAATCTCATTCCATGTTTACCGTAAACAGCCCAGGCTGGGGCGTCTGGCAACCTGATTTTCGCATCCCGCTTACGATGAGTGCGTCCAGCGCCGTTGGCTTGGTTAAGCGCGGCATGGAGCGAGGAGAAGTGATCAGTTTCAACTTCGACATGTATGAGGACGGCGCCGTAACTCCGGCGACACTCGATATGTTCCGCCAGTTGAAAGAGACGCTTAGCCGACCCATACCAGTTTCGCAAGGCAAACCAGCCAGCGCCTCAAGCCAATGGGCGGACCTATATAGCGCTGACCGAGCGTTTGATGGCCACCCCAATAGCTTCTGGGCTTTGGGCCAATCCCAAACAACCGGCTGGTTAGAAGTGGACTTGGGCAAGTCCACCGAAATATCAAGCGCCATGATTCAAGAAAACTGCACCCATCCGCGCGTGCCGGAGGTTTCACAATTTGCCATCGAAGCACAACAAGCCGACGGCGCCTGGCAGACAGTCGTCGAGGGCCTTGGAATCGGCCCCAAAAAGAAGCTAGCCTTTGCTCCCGTCAAAGCGCAAAAATTTCGGCTGCACATTCTAACAAGTAAATCCGTCCCGACGATTGCGGAATTTCAATTGTACGAAAAGTAAAACCATCGCTTCGTGGAATTCTAACACAATTACGAACACGACTCCGCGGGTGTCCGAAAGTCCTGGGCAATCGCAGGTTTGTGTCATCGAGTCATACGTATTGCGAGATGTTTCAGAAAAGGACCGAGAAACGGCGCCGCCCCTCATGGGTGGCGGGGTTGTGCCGGGAACTCGTCCGCCGTCTAATTCTGCGGGTGCGTCGAATTCCCAAGGGGAGAAATCGTATGAAACTTGACGGCAAAGTGGCCATTATCACGGGCGGTTCCAAGGGCATCGGGCTGGGATGTGCGCGGGTGTTTGCCCGAGAAGGGGCTGCGGTCGTGCTTGCGGCCCGCGGCGAAGAAGCCGGCCGGGCCGCCCAGAAGCAATTGGCCGACGCGGGCCATAAGGCCCTGTTTGTGCGGACCGACGTCACCGAGACGTCGGAAATACAAGCGATGATCGATACGGCCGTAGAGCAATTCGGCCGGCTCGATTGCATCGTCAACAACGCCGGCTGGCACCCGCCGGCAATGACCATCGATCAGACCAGTGTCGAGGATTTCGAGCGGCTATTGCGTCTGAACCTCATCAGCACGTTCGCCGGCTGCAAATATGCCGTAGAGCATCTGCGCAAGACGCGCGGCAACATCATCAACATGTCGAGCGAGGTCGCGTTGATCGGCCAGGGCGAAGCGCCCAGCTACGTCACAACCAAGGCCGGCCAGATTGGGCTGACTCGGGCGCTGGCGCTGGATTTGGCGCCGGACGGCGTGCGAGTCAATGCCGTCTGTCCGGCCGGGGTCATGACGCCGCTGATGCAAGAGTGGGCCGACTCGCAGTACGACCCGAAGGCCTCCTTGGCGATGGTCGACAGTTGGCACCCGATCGGGCGAATGGCCACCATCGACGAGATCGGCGAAGTTTGCGCCTTCTTGGCTTCGGACGAAGCGGCCTTCATCACCGGCCAGACCATCTGCCCCGACGGCGGGGCGGCATTGGGTTATCGGAGATAGAAGCTCAGCGGGTAACACCTCATGCTGAAGTCGATCTTCGCGTCCGAGCGGTTGGCCAGCACAACCACCTCGGCCGAGGAAATAATCCCCCCAACGATCAAAACGATCGCGGCAATGAGCGACGGGCAGTGGTTTTAGAAACGAGGCATAACCGGTCGAAAACGGAGTAGTCTAACGGGATGCAACCTATCATACCACCGGTACGGCAAAGATGTCTTACGGGGATACAGGAGATCTGCAAAGTCGCTTTTGTGGAGTGGAAAAAGGGGACTGGCTCCGAGCATCAGTAGATGCCAAACCCGCTGGAAACCTTCCCGGCTCGGTGCCTGTACCCTTTTTTCACGCAGATCATGCGGGAGAAATAGCGGAACACTCCTTCCAAAGCCAGCCGAGTGCATCGGCGGGATCCCCCTCAGCGCAGTTCAGGAGCTTTGGATGCTAGTGCGCGGCGGCGCTTGTCAAGCTCTCCGTTTAGCAGCGCGTCGTTTAGCGGCGCGTCGTTTAGC
>CAYYOX010000721.1:0-3764 GCA_964473065.1 uncultured Planctomycetaceae bacterium
TCCATCACTGCGCACTCTGTCCTGAATCAGATCACCACGCACGAATTCGAGCGGCTGGCCGCCAAGTTCGGAACCCCGACGATCGGCGCCGGCGCCCGAGCCGGCAAGCCGTGCGAGCTGGTCATTTTGGCCATGGGAAAATTCGGCGGCCGGGAAATGAACTACCACAGCGACCTGGACATCGTGTTCCTCTACGAGGCCGACGGAAACACGGCCTTCGATCACGCGACCGATCGAGGGGAAACCACCTCGAACCAACACTTCTTCAGCGAACTCGGACAACGGATCATCAAGACCACCAGCCGACTGAGCGCCTACGGCCGGCTATACGAGATCGACGTCCGATTGCGCCCCACCGGCCGTAGCGGCGCCATGGCCACCACGCTAGATGAATTCACTCGATACTTCGCCGAAGGTCACGGACAGCTTTGGGAGCGGCAGGCCCTATGCAAAGCGCGGGTAGTTCACGGATCACCCCGGATCGCCAAGACGGCCTTGGCCGCGGTCTGCAAGGCGGCCTTTGTCCATCCTTGGCACGCCGGCGACGCCGAAGAGATCCGCGCTATGCGCGGGCGGCTCGAAGACACGGCCGGCCCGGACGATCTGAAACGCGGGCCCGGCGGCATCGTCGACATCGAATTCCTGGTGCAAATGCTCCAGCTAAGACACGGCCGCAACCGTCGCAAGCTGCACATCCCCAACACGCTGGCCGCTTTGGAAGCCTTGCAAGAGGGCGGATATCTCGATGCGGACGACGGCGAGTTCTTTGGCCGAGCCTATCGGCTGTTGCGAACGATCGAGGGCCGCCTGCGACTGATGCACTCTACGGCCCGAGACCAACTCCCCGACGATCCCACAGAACTCACAAAGCTGGCCCACCTGTTGAACTACGACGCCCCCAAGAGCCTGCTGGGGGCGTTCGAATCCACCGCACAAGAGACACGCCGTCGTTTCGACCGGCTCTTCGACCAAGCCCAAGCGAAATGACGACTCAACGAGCTTCTTCGTCATTCGTGCTTCGTCATTCTACCCCATGGCCACGGGCAGCACAAAGATTTTTCCGTCGCCGATGCGTCCGGTCCGCGCGATCTCGACGACCGTGCTGATCACTTCTTCGGAATGTAGGTCGTCGACCCAGAGCGTGATTTCCACCTTCGGCAGGAATGCCAAGGAGTACTCGCTGTCGCTGTACTCGTCGAGGTAGCTTTTCTGCCGTCCGTATCCTTTCACCTCGCGAAAGCTACACGCCTCCAAGGGAGAGTCCTTCAGCGCTTCGAGCACCTTCTCGGCCAAGTAGGGTTTCACGATGGCGACGATTTCTTTCATGACGATCTCTTTGTGAGGCGACATCCTCTTCGTAGGGTGGGTCGAGCAGCGAAGACCCACGCGGAAGTGTCCTGTGTAGATTCTTGACGCGTGGGTCTTCGCTGCTCGACCCACCCTACGAATTTCCCCGTGCTAATCCACATTCTCATCATCCACAACCATGCCGCGTCCCAGTAGCATACCCAACTCGCGTCCGCCCAGCAATCGATATATCCCGCAGTAAACCATCACACAAACCGCAAACGGTACGAGCACTCGAGCCAGTTCGCCGCCCAATCCTTCGTCGAACGGCAGCCGGGCCAACGTAAGGTATCCGGCCGCGGTCATGGCCAACGTGGCCGCCAAGGTGCGCCCCACGGAGACCGCCAGAATTGACCATCCCAAGGGACTCCCACGCCGGGAAAAGATCGTCAGCAGGACAACCACCTGCACGGCCGAGGAGATCGACGTGGCCACGGCCAAACCGCCTTCAGCCAACGGGGTCCAGATCAGTGTGAGGTTCAGCGTCAGGTTCAAGCCGACCACGGCGCCCGCCACTCGGGCTGGCGTGGCGGCGTTACCCAGGGCATAAAAACCGCGAACCACGACCGGCAACGTGCAGAAGGCCCAAACTCCGGCCGCGTAGCATTTGATCATCCAGGCCGCCCGGGCCGTGTCGTCGGCCGTGAACTGACCGCGCTCGAAGAGCAGTCGGGCCAGCGGCTCGGCCAGGAGGATCAACCCCACGCCGGCCGGAATTCCCAAGCACAACACCAACCGCAGTCCGAGCGTCAGGTCGGAGCCTAACTTTTCGTAATGCCCTCGGGCCGCATGTCGACTCAACAGCGGGAAGATGGCCGCCGCCACAGCCAGCCCCAGCACGCCGACCGGGAACTGGTAGAGTCGCTCGCCGTAATAGATGGCGGCTGCGGCGCCCTGCTTCAACGGATAGTGAACCGCGCCGCCCAGCCAGGCAATCTGTTGCGGCCCGTCCGGCGCGGCGGCAAGACCCCAGGCGATCAGGCTGTCGAGAAACGTGTTGATTTGCGTGACGGCCAACCCGATCACCGTCGGCCCCATGTTGCGAAGGATCCGCCGGATGGCCGCCGCACTGGCCGACCAGTTGTAATCGAATCGGAACCCGTAACTCCGCAAGACGGGCAACTGAGATGCAACTTGCAACACGCCGGCAAAGAGAATCGCCCCGGCCAGGACATACGCTTGGGCCTCTTGGTTCGGTGCGAAGTGCGGCGCCACGAACCAGGCGGCCGCCAGCCAACAGACGTTCATAATCACAGGCGCCAGTGCGGGGATCGTGAAGTGCGACAGCGCGTGCAACGTGGCTGAAAGCTGGGCAACCAGGCAGATCAGCATCAGGTACGGCAGCATCAGGCCCGTCAACCCGGTCAGCAACGGCACACCCGGCACATCACCCCAAACCAGCCAGATCAGCCCCAAGACGGCTTCACCGGCCAGCACCAGTCCGCACAGGAACACGGCCAACCAGGTCAACGCCACGCTGGTAAGCTGCCATGCGGCCTTTCGATCTTTCTCCAATTGGTCTGCAAAGACGGGCAAGTAGCTGGCCGTCAGTGCCCCCTCGCCGAACAGTCGGCGGAACAGATTCGGGATCCGATGGGCCACGACAAAAGCGTCCATCACCCCGCCGCCGGCCAACCCCAACAACGACGCGGTGGCCATATCGCGGACCATCCCCAACACGCGACTGGTCAGAGTCCCCAGGCTAGTGATTCGTGTGCCCGCGATCAAAGGATGTCGTTTCGCTCTTGCCATGCGAACAATCGTAGTCTGTCGGCGGCGTTTTGGAAAGACGAAAGCCGGCGGGCTGAATGGCGTGATTGGGGAGTGGGAAGGAAAAAAGGGAAAGAGGGAAAAGGGGAAAAAACTGTATGCAGCAGGATATTAAGCCAATAATCGTCGCGTGGAAACGCAGAGAGGAGAGGAAGAAAACTTGACGGGATAACAGGATGGACGGGATGAAAGATCAGGAACCCCGTTTGTCTGGCCTTGATCTGATGGAAGTCTTGATTTGTTACTACATTTCAGTCAAACGTAATTGAGGTATGATCGGGGGAAACGGGAAAACCAAGACCAAGGTCTCTCTTCCCCTTTATCCTGATCATCCTGTCCAAAACCATTACTTTGCGACTCTGCGCGAGACACTTCCTTTCCTTAACACCTAAAGCGTTTTCCCCTTTTCTCTCTTTCCCTTTTTTCCTTCCCGACCGCATGCACCCCTCACACTCCCCTAGCGTCGAAGCGGAAAATGCGCATAATGGGAATCTGGCAACTAGCGAGTTTCCCTGCAACCGAGAGAACCTTACCATGGCCAAACGGTCCGCCTATCAAGAGCGAGCGATTCGCAACTACTACGAGAACAAAGACGCCATCATGATCCAGCGGCTGGGGGATCTGTTGACCGATCTCTACCTGGCCCA
>CAYYOX010000722.1:0-3761 GCA_964473065.1 uncultured Planctomycetaceae bacterium
CGTACAAGGACGTGTACATCGCCGTGAAGGAGCTTCCTCTGGCGGGGCACATCAAGGTCGGCCACTACAAGGAGCCGTTCGGACTCGAACAACTCACCAGCGCCCGTTTTATCACCTTCATGGAACGCGGCCTGTCTGATGTGTTCGTCCCGGGTCGTAACGTGGGCGTGTCGGCCTACGATTACTCGGATAGCGAAAACATGACCTGGGCCTTTGGTCTGTTCACCAGCGAAATCGGCGACGAGCCCCCGATCTTCAGGGACGACAGCGGCTCAACGGCCGTAACCATGCGGACCACGTTTCTGCCCTGGTACGACGAAGCGACCGAGGGTCGCGGCTTGCTGCACACCGGTGTCTCCTACAGCTACCGCGATATCGGCGATGGCAGCATCACCTTTGCGAAGAAACCCGAGGCCGATCTCGGATCCAACCTGCTGAGCGTAACGATTCCCAACGTACCCGACTACCAGTTGTTAGGTCTCGAGGCGGCGTTGGTCTACGGTTCCTTCTCGGTGCAGTCGGAGTACATTCACGCTTTCGTTGACCGGACAGGAGCTGCGGATGTCGATTTCAACGGCGTCTACATCTACGCCAGCTACTTCCTCACCGGCGAGAATCGTGTCTACAACCGACATTCCGGATCGTTCAATCGGATCAAACCGTTCGAGAACTTCTTCCGCGTGCGTACCGAAGACAGCGACGTGCAAACGGGTAAAGGCGCCTGGGAACTCGCTTATCGTTTCTCGTACCTTGATCTGGACGACACGGGCGTGGCCGGCGGGAACGCCGGGAACCATACCTTCGGCGTGAACTGGTATCTCAACTCGTACACCCGGGTGATGTTCAATTACATCAACTCCACTGCCCGTGAGGGTGGCGACGAAGGTGAAATGAACATCGTCGAGACGCGGGCGCAAATCGACTTCTAACCAAGACGTGACCCGACTGTTGTTTTCCGTAACCTTTGTCGAACTGAAACTAAACCGATAAACCGACGCGTTACCTGACGCACTGTAGTAAGGAGAAAAGAATTATGAGGATGGTTGGAGCATCAATAGCCGTGGCGATTTGCCTAGTGTGGGCTCACTCGGCCGTGGCGCAGAGCTGCGGGTCGGGGAATTGTTCCCGCAAGGGCAACTGCGGAAGCTGCGGCAAGTCCTGCCAAGTTACATGCGGCACCAAAACGGTCAAAAAGACCGTCTGGGTTGTCGAATGCGAAGAGTTCTGTGCACTGCTTCCTAATTGCGATCGCTGCCGCTCGTGCAATCGCGGTTGCAAGTCCGGACGCAACTCCGGCTGTGAATCCGATGCATGCGGCGACTGCGGAGGAGGTTGCGATCGCTGCTGCAAAGACCCCTGCGAGGCGCTAAAGAATCGGAAATACGTTCCGCCTAAGTGCAGTAAGGTCCGTAGCCGCAAGAAGCTGGTGAAAAAGACCGTTACCTGCGAGGTTCCCGTCTACAAGTGCGTGCTTTGCGGTGGCGATGCCGGCTGCGGCGCCGAAGTGATCGAGGAAGGAGCCGCACCGCCCGAAGCGCCCTCGGATGCAGCACCCGAAGTACCGCCGCCCGCGCCACAAGCATCGACCGGCTACGCACCCCAGCCGCCGGTTGTGAGTACCTCTTACCTGATGAGAATTCGGCAATAGATAGGGCAAGCTTGGCGGGATAGGCTGTCCTCGCGGCCCTTGCTGCGAGTTGAGCCACACCTTTTCAGAATCCGACCGTCGGCTCTCGTGCCGGCGGTCGGATCTTTTTTTGGCGAACGGTTTGGCGTTGTACTACTAATCTCAAGCATGGTTAAGTTCCTCACAAGGATTCCTGTTCAGCCGGACATAACGTATTGTGTGCCATGGTCTTACGGTTCGGGGTTCAGGGTTCAGAATCTCGGGGTATACGTTGAATTCAAGTGCTGAACCCTGAACCCTGAACCCTCCCGCTTCGCCTGCGTCTCTGCCGCGCCGAGTGACACCACTTTCTTGATCGAAACTCTCAGAAGTGACACAGAAACGGGGCTTTTCGGGCCGATACCCCTTAATTGCGGCTCTCTTCTTCTTGTCTGTAGCAAATCGCGAAAAGGAATTCTCCATGGCCACGATCAGTGAAACGTTGGAGCTTGCGCTAAAAGAGCAATTGGCGGGCAGGCCCGAGGACACACGGAGGATCTGCGGGCAGATTCTGCAAATCGACCCGAGTCATGCTGCTGCGCGAAACTTGGCCGGCATTGCGGCTTTCCAACTGGGGGAACACGATGTGGCCGCAGATCACTTTCGACGAGCCATTGTTACCGATCCTTACAACCCGAAGTTCTACCGAAACCTGGGAAATGTCCACCGAGACCTGCGTGAATTGGACGAAGCGGTGAGTTGCTATCGGCGGGCTCTGCAAATCAATCCGGATTCCGCACCCGAGCAAGTCAACCTGGCAAGGACTCTGGTCGATCAAGGAAAGCTTGACGAAGCAGCCGAGCACCATCGGCAGGCGCTGCGGGTCGATCCGGAATATGGCAATGCCCATAACGGCTTGGGAAACGTCTTCAGACAAAAGGGAGATTTCCAGCAGGCCAAGGGCCATTACAATCGGGCGATCGAGTTGAATCCCGATCTGGGGGTGACCTACCGAAGTCTGGTCGAAATGAAACGATACACATCACCCGATTGCCAAGAAGTGCGCCAAGTCGAAGCGATCCTCGCAAGGGACGACGTGCCGCAAAGGACTCGCGAGTACTTGAACTTCGCGATGGGTAAAGTCTACGACGATTGCGGGCAATGGGATCGAGCCTTTGGCCATTTTCGCGCGGCGAACGAACTGGCCGACGCCACGTTTGACGAACAGGAATGCGCCGATCAAGCGGACAACATGATACGAATCTTCGGCGAACCGTTGCTGCGCGAGACGACCCGCGTGGGACTCGACGACGACCTGCTCGTGTTCATCGTGGGAATGCCCCGGTCGGGAACCACGCTGGTCGAGCAAATCATCTCCAGCCATCCCCAGGTCTTCGGGAGTGGTGAACGCGATGAGGCCTTCGAGTTTGCCGAACAATTGCTGGAACTCATGAACCCGCCGGGTGAATCCGGCACGAGAAAAGTGACGATCGACTGCCAGAGTATCGTCGACATTGCCCAGGAGTTCGTCGGACTTTACCGCCGGATGTCGGGCAATGCGATCCGCGTTACCGACAAGACGCCGATAAACTTCATTATCCTGGGAGCGATTGCCATCTTGTTACCCAAGGTTCGGATTATCCACTGCCGCCGTAATCCGTTGGATACATGCCTGTCTTGCTACTTCCGAAACTTCGGAACCCGACCGCCCTACAGTTACGACCTACACAATCTGGGCGCCTTTTACCGGCATTACGCCAAGCTGATGAACCACTGGCGGGCCGTGTTGCCGTTGCAGATGATGGAAATCGACTACGAAGATCTGGTCGAAAACCAAGAGCACGTGAGCCGGAAAATGATCGACTTCTGCGGACTCGAGTGGCATCCCGACTGCCTCGATTTCCACAAGAATGGCCGCATCGTCCGCACGGCCAGCAATTGGCAGGTTCGCCAACCGATGTATCACCACGCCGTGGCACGCTGGAAGCACTACGAAAAACACCTCGGCCCGTTGAAGGAAGCCCTCGGCTGGAAAGACGAACCGATGGATAGAATCGCTTGACAGCGATAACCCGTTTAGCCACCGCGTCCACGCGGTGTTAGACGGTTAACCCGGCGTGGCCGCCTGGGGCTAAACAGAAGAGAAACCGCCGCA
>CAYYOX010000723.1:0-3761 GCA_964473065.1 uncultured Planctomycetaceae bacterium
CGGGCCTGTGGCGATGGAGATCCCGGCCTCCGAGTGCGACGAGTCCGACTATTACTCGCCGACCATGTGGTCAGGGATCGGCAACAAGTCTTTGGCGTTCGAGCAGTTGGTCGATCCGGGCGGGTTGGTCCAGTGGAAGCTGCAGACCAACGGCTGGGAGCAGGAGTATGCCCGGTCGGCCGACCATCCGGAATCTCGGCCCTTGCACCTCGACCCGGGCTACCTGACCTTGGGTAAGTTGGTCTTGGCTTCGGCGAAGGATTTTGCACATCGGATCTATCTGACCGAAGGCATCTATGGGGAAGTGACGTTGTTTTTCACGCAGGGCGCGTGGGCGCCGCATCGCTGGACGTTTGCCGATTATCGCCGGGCCGACTATCAGGAGTTTTTCTCGCAGTGTCGGCAATACCTCCATGATCGGCTCAGAGTGACCTGAACAAGGGGCCTTGACTTGACCGAGGGGTATGGTGTTTACTCACGGTTGGTGACGAACTATCGAGGACTGGTGACGTATAGATAAGATGCGAATTCTCTGGTTGATTGTCGTGACAGTAATGATCGGGCTGGCTGCCGGCCTGGGGAGCACGCTGTTGCAGTTGCGGTTGTCTCGTTGGGACCGCAATCCGGGCGGCGCGGCCGATGCGTCGCTGGTTCCCGAAATGTCCGACCTGGACGAGTATCTGCCGGAATTCTCCGTGGATAAGACGGTCCACGACTTCGGCACGATGGACCATAGGTCCCAGGGGCGGCACAATTTCGTGGTAACGAATACGGGCCAGGGGACCTTGCGGCTGACGATCGGCGGGTCGTCTTGCGGCTGCACGATCGCGAAGTTGGATAGGAAGACGATTCCGCCTGGGGAATCCGTGAATGTCGAGATGACTTGGCGTCCTAAGGGCGACATTGGGCCGTATAGCGAAAACGCCAAGGTGCGAACCAACGACCCGAAGCATCGGGGTGTGACGCTGACAGTCAAGGGTCGCGTGACGGCGGCCGTTCGGGTGGTGCCGGCGGTTCTGATTTTCAGTCGCACTTCCGCGGGTGAGTCGGCAACCGGCGAGACGGCCGTCTACGGATACCTGGACGATCCGTTGGAGATCCTCGAAGCCACCTTGACCAATTTGGAAACCGCCGAGAAGTTCGACGTCAGTTATGAGCCGCTCTCACCCGAGGAAATCGAAGAGGAACCCCGGGCACGGAGCGGTTATCGCGTTCGGGTAACGACAAAACCGGGCTTGCCTCTGGGGGCGTTCGAGCAGACAATCCGGTTCACAACGAACTTGCAGGGCGCCGAGCACGTGGATCTCCTGGTGGTCGGAATGGTCGGCAAGGAGATCACGGTCGTCGGTCGCGGTTGGAGCGAGTCGAACGCCCTGTTGATGTTGGGTGCGGTGGACAGCCGGAAAACGACGCGGCGTCGCCTTTGGTTGATTGCTCGGGGACCGGGGCACGAGCAAGTACAGTTCAAGCCGGTAGACGTGTTTCCCGATCTGCTGAAGGTCAGCATCGGGCAGAGTGCTCAGGTTGGCGAGGGTAAAGCCACGCGCACCGAGCTGTTCATCGAAATCCCCAAAGGGTCCCGACGGGCGAATCACCTCGGCTCGCAGCAAGGTGAAGTCGGTCGGATCAAGATCCAGACCACGGACCCGAAAGTTCCCGAGATACAATTGCGAGTCCGTTTTGCCGTCGAGGGGTGACTTGATAATGAAGAGCTCCGAAGGAGCGGTAGATTGTTCCAGGGCTCACGCCCTGGGCTATTGACTGACGCCCCTTCGTGGTTGGGACAAACTTGTGGCGGGATCACCCGTCTTGTCTGTTTACGAAACCTTTGTAAGTGATTTTTCATGGAAGTAACGATTTCGCGCGGATGGAAGTGGTTTAGTATTCTCGGGATGATCGCCGCCGCTGTGGTCTTGACCGGATGTCCTTCGAGTCAGGAAGAGCAGACCGCGCCGGAGCAGACGCCGACGGTGACCGAAGAAGAAGCTGTCACCGAGCCGATAGCCCCTGAGCGACCCACTCCAGAGCCGTTCGCTGCCGAGCCGCTGATGCCGGTTGAGCCGTCGCCGATCGAGATTGCGGAGCCGACGATGCCACTACCGGAAGAACCGGAAGTTGTGGAAATCGATGACACAGAAATCGATGCCCCGTTGCCTGAAGAGCAACCGCAGCCTTCGCCTGTCCGGGAAGCAGGCGGCTTGGAAGAGCCCGGCAACCCGTTGAGATCGGCTGATGAGCCAATCGCCGAGGAGCCACAGGTACACAGCCCGGCTGCGCACGGCGAAGCGGAAGATGAACCGTTCGATCCGGTCAAGGAGAACGGACCGATTTTCGTCGACTGGCCGGAGCAAGTGGCGTTGGCTTTTGTGATTACGGGCCGGCAGCACGGCTACATGGAACCGTGCGGATGTGCGGGCCTGGACCAGATGAAGGGCGGGATGAGTCGGCGGAATTCCTTGTTCAAGCAGTTGCGACAAGAACGAGGCTGGCCCGTGGTCGGGTTGGATGTCGGCGGATTGGCCAAAGGTTATGGCCGCCAAGCGGAGATCAAATTCCACCGAATGGTCGATGCGGTCCGTAAGATGGATTACGCGGCGATTACCCTGGGTACGAGCGATCTGAAACTGCCGGCCGGGGAGTTGGCGGCCGATGCGGCCGATGACGGCAGCGGGGATAATCCCTTCATCTCGGCCAATATGGCCCTGTTCGGCGTCGATGCCGAGCTGACCGCCGCGGTGCGAATCGTGGAGGCCGGCGGGCGCAAGGTGGGGATCACCGGCGTGCTGGGAAAACGGTTCCAGAAGGAGATCCATAACGACGAGATCGAACAGGTCGATCCGGAAGCTGCGATTGAGAAGATTATGCCGAAGCTCAAGGCCGAGGCCGACTACCTGGTCCTGTTAGCCCATGCGACGAAGGAGGAATCGATCGCGTTGGCGGAGCAGTTTCCCGATTTCGATCTGGTCGTGACGGCCGGCGGAGGCGACGAGCCGCCCGCTGTGCCAGAATTGCTCAACGACGGCACGACGATGTTGGTCGAAGTCGGCGAGAAAGGGATGAACGCCGTGGTGTTGGCTCTGGTGGATGATCCGCAGCGGCCGTTTCTCTATCAGCGCGTGCCGTTGGATTCGCGGTTCCCCAACTCGCCCGACATGAAACGCATCATGGCGGCCTACCAGGACCAACTCGAGGAATTGGGCTACGCCAATCTGGGTATCCCGATGGGATCTGGTGCGCCGGCCCATTCGCTGAGCGAGCTTGCCGGTAAGTTTGTCGGATCGGAAAAGTGTGCGTCGTGTCACGAAGAGTCGTACAAGGTCTGGAAGCGTAGCAAGCATGCCCATGCGTTCCAGACGCTGGTCGAGCTCGATCCGCCGCGAGATTTCGACCCGGAATGCGTCGCCTGCCACGTGATCGGCTGGAACCCGGCCGGATACTTCCCCTATCGCGACGGTTACGAAAGCGTCCAGGCGACGCCGGAGCTGATCGACGTGGGATGCGAGTCGTGCCACGGCCCGGGTGGCGCCCACGCCAAGGCCGAGGAAGGCGCCGATTTCGAGTTGCAGGAAAAGCTACAGAAAGCGGCAATCCTCACGCTAGAAGACGCCCGCGATCATCAATGCCGCACCTGCCACGACGGCGACAACAGCCCCGAGTTCGACTTCGACAAGTACTGGCCGGAGGTTGAGCATTATGAGGAAGAATAAGCAGTGGATAGTGGATAGTGGATAGTGGATAGTGGATAGTGGATAGTGGATAGT
>CAYYOX010000724.1:0-3758 GCA_964473065.1 uncultured Planctomycetaceae bacterium
GTCTTGGATGTTGCAGATCATCGACAAGGTGGGCAGCTCGGTGAACGGGTCCAGCGAGGCCGTCTCCGGCTGCGGAACGACCAGCATGTCGCTCTCGTTGATCGCCTTCCAGCCGCGAATGCTGGAGCCATCGAAACCGAGGCCTTCCTCGAACACGTCTTCGGTGAGGTGGCCCACAGGGATGGTGAAATGCTGCCATAGACCCGGGAAGTCCATGAATCGCATGTCGATCGCTTTGACGTCTTTTTCCCGGCACAGGGCCAATACTTCCTTAGGGGTCACTATGCCCCTCCTTTCGGGTAGAAATGAAATGTTTCAGCGGCAAGCCGTCAGCCGCAATGAATTTCCGAGAAACCTTGGCACGGTCGGCCTGCGCAGTAAGTCACACCCGTCACATCGCAAAACGGGTGCCAAGGCGCATTGGCATTGCGGCATAAAGTCATAAGTCCTTGCTGCAAAGCATATTATGTGACTCGCTTCGGGCGAAGAGAACGCTCAAGTCAAGCGACGGGTGCCTGCTCTTTGTGCAGTGGGTGTCCAGATTTCAGGCACGACAACTGGGCTCAATGTGCCGCTGGGCCATTTGGCGTGAAACACTACAGTCGGTCAGAGATTGTTCGATTGCCGGTCGCGGCTTTATTGGGCCTTGTCAACGTCCGCTTTGCGTGTCGACCTTGGCCCAGAACGGGTGCTGGCGGTCGCCGCGGGTGCGGACGTCTTCTAGTAGGGTTAGCAGGTCGGGTTGGATGAACGGGTCGCGGCTGTTGAGCCTTCGCCCGTTGACCACGACGTTGGCTCGCAGGTCGAAGTCGAGCATCTCGGGCGAGACCCAAACGCTCACGCGGCTGGTGCCCGTGCGGATGTTGATGCCGTTGGTGTTGAGAAGTTTCGCCTTGACCTGCACGGGCAGCGTTCCGCGCTCCGGCGGCCAGTTGGCCGGGTCAACCATCGATTTGGGCGGCATCCCCTGCAGCTCGATCCACCAGAAGTAATTGTCCCACTCGCGCATGGTCGAGCAGGTGAACTCGCGGGGGAAGAAGTTGCGGCGGAATCGGCCGGTCCAATCGAACAGCCGCAGGATCTCTTCGTGAAAATGCTCGTGCCCTCGGCCGCGATATTCGACCACGGTGCAGTTGTATCCCCGTTTGAGATAGCGGTCCAAGTCTCGCGAGTTTTTGGCCATCATGGCCCCGTCCTTCTCACCGAGCACGACATAGAACGGCAGCCGCTTGGCGTTCTCCCAGTAGAGCGAACAGTAGCGATCGGATCGGGCAACGATCGGAATCACGCCGGCCCACAGATCGGGATGAGCCAGGCCTAAGTCCCAGGCCGCATCGCCGCCCATTGAATGGCCCGAGAGGAACACGCGATCCGTATCGACCGAGAACCGTCGGCAGGCATCCCGCAAGGAATTCAACACGGCCGCATGTTCGCGGGCCGAATAGCCGTACTTCTTCTGATGTTCGGCCGTCCAACGCGGGGCGATCACGATGTAGCCATGTCTCGTGGCTTGTCCGCTGCGCCAACCGCCGTCGGCCCAATCGCCGGCCCACCAGTCGATCTGCTGCTCGGCCGTGGTGCCCACGCCGCGCAGCGTCACGATCGCCGGATACTTGCGATAAGGATCGTACTCCGGCGGAAGCTGCACTAAGTATTGAATCGAGGGTTGCTCGGCCAGACCTTGAAGCAACAGCCCTGGTATCTCCATCTCGTAATAGTCGGGCTTGTCTTCATCGATCGGCTCGGGCAACTCGCGGGCCGGCTTCATGTGGGCCAACAACGCGGCCACCAACTTCGGCGTGGCGCCCTCTTCCGACTGGAAATAACTGAAGATCCGGTTGCGGTTCAGCTTGACCGGCTCGTTGAGGTACTGCCGCACCAATCCGCGGACCCGATAGACCGATCGGGCGACCGCCATGTTCTCGATCGCCGCGTCGGAACCCAACAACCAGCCGCTGATAGCCAAGGCGAGTTTCTCCTGCGGCAACATATCCGGGTCGTCCACGCTCTGCCGGAAGGCGGCCATGCGCGAAAGCGTATTGACGTTCAACTCCGCACGAATCTCCTTGCCGATCGGCTCGATCTTCTCGCGAACGTCCTCTTCCTCGATCAGCTCGAACAGGGCGTCGAACTGCTCGCCGATCCCTTTCCCCTGGGCCATCAGACCGTCGTACTGCTGGACCATCTCGCGGACCGCCTGCAGGATTTCGCCGGCCACGTCTTCGGAAGGGAAAGCCTTGAGCTTCTCGTAAACCATCTTGTGCTGCCCGGCCGTACGACGCAACTTCAATTCGGCCAGCAACCGCCCGGCACCCAACTGCCGCAACCGTCGAACCGTCGGCGCCAGCGATTCTTCCAACTCGGGATTCCCGGGAAACAATTTGGGGATCGCTTCCAGGGCCGCTCGGGCTTCGCTGTAGCGCTCGCTCTGCAGATAGAATCGGGCGATCTTCTTATGGTGTTCGACCTTTGTCGGGTCGATCTGCTTCATCAGGATGCGGTGCAGCACATCGCGGGGAATCGAGCTGGTGGCAATCCGCATATCCCACACGTACTTCAGCCCCTCCACCTTGGCCCAGGTCGGGGTCAGCAGCGTGATCCCTTGCACGACCGCCACTTCGCCGCGCGGCGTGTTGAAGATGAACGTCCGCCGGCCAAACTCGTCGAACGGCGTGATTTTCAGCACCGGCCCCACGCTCTGCACCATCCGACCGCTTCGCGCTTCCCGCTGGGGGATGTTGAATCGCTCTTCAACCTCGCCCGGACTGTCGCGACGCACCGGAACCGGCTGGCGTTGGCGTGTGGAAACGAAAGTGCGTCGCAGGTCGTCGTCCACGAAGAGGATCGATCGGATGGGTCCCATCCCGTCGGGGTCGGGCGGCTGCGGCTTCTCGGCCAGACTGGCCACCTGCCCCAGTTTCCCCTTGAGCACCCGGCCGTCTTTCAGCAACAACTCCTCCGAGAAGGCGTTGCCGACAACCAGCCAGCAGCCGAGCCCAAGCAGCCAGTGAATCTTACAGCCAAATAGCCTCATAGCGGAATTGCCCCTTCACAGAAGTCCCTCGCCCTATGCTTCATTGTACTACTAAGCTCGAATATCGTTAAGTTTCTTGCAATGATTCCCGGTCAGCCAAGAATAACAATCGGCTTGCAATGGCCTAAGGGTTCAGGGTTCAGGGTTCAGAATTTCGGGGCAAACTCTCAATCCAAGTGCTGAACCCTGAACCCCGAACCCTGAACTCCCGTGCCCGCCATGCCCTCAACCGGCCAATTGCCGCATTGGGGGTGGCTTGACAAGGAGTTTAACGATCCAGAGAATTAGGGGACCTGGGAGATATATTATGAGTCAAAAACCGGTTCCGCGTTGGCTACTCTTGTTGTTGGCTGCCGGTGCGGTCTTGCTGCCGATTGTCATTGCCGTGCTCTGGGGCGTTTCGGCCCTACTGGTAGCCATGGGTGATGACACCGGCGGGGGGGTCGTGAAATGCGTCGCCTTGGCTGCCGGGATCCTTTGGGTGGTCGAGCTGATTTGCCTCGTGCTGGCCCAGACGCTGAACTCTCTTTCCGAGCCCGACGGGCCGACCGATTCTTCGTCGTAGAATTGTCTTGTACGGCCAGATCCTTCTCCGATCGCGACCGACGTGGTAGTCTGTCGCGAAATGTTAGTCCTTGTCTTGGCCGCCTCACTTTCAAACCGAATCGCTTATGGCCGTCCGATTTCGTTGCAAACGCTGTCACCAGATACTGGGTATCGCCAG
>CAYYOX010000725.1:0-3756 GCA_964473065.1 uncultured Planctomycetaceae bacterium
GGCTCCCGAGTCGCAACGGCCCGACCAGTAAATGGCTTTCGCCTGAGTCGTCGAAAGGCCAGAAACCCTCCCTCTCCGTGTCGTAGAACCAGTCCGGGTCGACCGTGAGATGAATGTACACGCCCCGATCGGCGTGTCGGTAGGTCAACGCACAAGCGGCATCCACTACCCCGGTCAGGTCTTCAGGGGCCGCGTCTTCTGAAAGTGCCTTCAGCCCGCTTCCGTCTGCCCCTATGGAGTATAGGCCATGAGAGGATAGAAAAAAGATCGTGTCTTCCCGTTTAGTCCAAGCGTCCGCCCCAATGATTCCTACCTCGTCCGAAACCCGCCGTCTCGGACCGGTCAACGGATTGCCCTGTTGCACCCACGTCTCGTCGGCCGTGAATCCCAGCAGGAACGAATCCTTGTGCGGGACCAGGGCCACTACGTCGCCGCCAATTGCCCCGCCGTACGATAGCTGGAACAACGCCGGCCGAAAGATGTCGGACACGTCCGCGCTAAGAGTAGTGTCCGTGTCGTTGCCCACCCGTGTGCCCGTGATGGCGCTGGAACTGAACGTCAGTAAGCGGTCCTGGTAACGAATCTCCGACGGCCGGGCCCCGGCGGCGATCGCCGTCCATGAACCGCCGCGGAGCCTCTTCGTCAGGACGTCCTCAAGGCGGACATTCATGCTCCAGGGGGTCGGGTACGACGGCGCAGAGTAAACCCGCTCCTGGGGTTGGCGCCGGATCACCCCCATAGAGGGGAATCTTAGCTGTGTAACTTTTGCTTTAGGCGGCATGAGCTATCTCAAACATTTGTTTTACCCTGATAGGTTGTGAAGCCCGAAACGAGGTCGAAGAACCTCCGGGCGTCACTCCTTCCCCGCAGTCCTCGTCGTTGCCCTCTCATCTGGCCGAGATTCCTGGGCTGGCGGAGGAGGTCCAGGGCTATGTGGTTCCTCAGCGATTCCTGGAACTGGGCCTGCTTCTCGATTTCACCATCCCGAAATTCCGCTTCGGTCGTCGCCAGACAGGCAGAGAGGTACAGATCCCCAACCGAAGGCCCGCCTGGAGGAAAGGGGTGTGCGTCGCTCAAACTATTCCTGATGCCGATCTGGTAAATCCCGACCAGAGAATATGTGTTGTCCGGAGTGGGGTGGAGGATCAACTGTTGCCGCTGCTCCGTGGCTCCATCGTGGGCGATGTTCTCGATGGCGAAATAGAAGGGCGTGCCCGTATCGGTGCTCTCCGTCTGGAGGAGCATCAGCCGACTGGCGGGGCGCTGTTGAATCGGCCCGTATTCGCTGTCGTTGCCCTCGAAGTAAATCTCGTTCGGGACGAACTGCTCAAAGTCCAACGAAAGCGTGTAATGCCGCTGGCCGTCCGCCGTGCTCCAGTTCCAGCGGGGCCGCATCCAGGACCACTGGTGTTGACCATTGTGGACCACCTTCTCTACGCCCCGCTGGATGCACCGCTCGATCGTCGTAGCCGTGGGGCTATCCCAACGGGGTTCGGGCGTTCCAATGTAGTGGCCGATCGCACTTTTGATTTCGCTGTAATTTACGCTCATTACTCACGCTCCTCCCTGGTACTTCTTCGCAATCGCCCAGCTACGTCCCCACCACCCTCCGGACCCGGGCCGTGGCGCTGGAATCCTCATTATACACCCATACTTCGTCGATCGTATCCTCCGTCCCGTCGAACGTGTCGATCGTGCCGTCAAGCAGTTGCGTGGCGTCCGAGCCCAGAATCAGGGCTGGGCCCATCTTGCCGGCCGTACCGCTCCCTTTCAGTTCCTTCACGTCGTAGGCGTCGGTGGCTCCAGCATCGGTGACAAATTGCACCAACACGTCCAAATCGGTTTCCAACCAGAGGAAGTCGAAGTCACCGAGGGCTTCGTTCTCAGTCTTGTCCCAGACCTTGACGGCAGTTTCCGCGGCTACCGAGAACGCCTGGTCGGCTATCTCTGCATCACCCAGCGTGATGCTCTTGGGCTGAGTAAGCGACCCACCCTGCCTGGTCACGCCGTCGATGGTTACGACAAAATATTGGTAGATTTGTATGACTGCCGCCATTCTGTGCTCCTATGCTTTATTTCTCGTGCGTGCCAATCGGAGGTTTTAGCGGACGAATAAACTTCACATTCCGGAACGCCCGACGCATCTTCCTTGCCAACTCTTCCTCTTCCTTGCCTTCAGCTCGCGAGTAGGACGTTGCGTAGTTTTGAAAGCGGGGAGGAATGTGGCCTGAATCGGTAAGCCCAAACACCAGTCCCTTTGCCTTCGGACGTGGCACGAACGGTGCTACCGCTGCGCCTACTACCGCCGCTAAAAATCCCCTGCGTTTCATCCCCAAACCCCCTTCTCGGCCGCTGCCGCTAATTTCGCCTTCGAGATTGCCCGCTTACGGTTAAGAATTTCTATTAGATGCCTGTCCGAGAAAGGTATCTCGTAAGGACCAGGTTCAATGTAGAGTTCCTTAACCCGCAGCTTGGCCTGGCGTTCTCGCACCGGAGAAGTAGCTACCCTGGCAACCTTCATCATTCTTAATAAGCGGTCGCGGTCGGTCTCAATGGGCTTGGCCGCAAACGGTGCCACCACCGCCCCAATCGCCGCCGCTATAAAACCGCGTCGTTGCATCATCTGTCACGCCTCCACGGTTTCTGTTTCGTTGATGTTGTCCGGCACGTCAGGGAACTCCCCTTCTTCTGGGAGACGTACGAGGTCCGGCCGAGCCCGTACCTCGTCACCCTTGACGAGCAGTCGCAAGCGGTCACCGTCTTTCCCGATGAAATGGGCCGCCTGGTCTTTCTTCTGCCAGAAATAGACCACCTTCTGACCCGACTTCACCCGCCCCTCATTCACCTCGTCCATGAATCCGGCTTGTGGTGGTTCCTTGGGCGGCACTTCCGGATGCGAAAACACCTCCGCCCCTTCGCGCCGTGCCAGCACAACGACGACAGCCAGTTGTGTCATCGTCATTCCCGTCGGGCCAGCGGCACCCAGAAGGCTCACCGGCCGGCTCATGTCGTAATGAGCGCGCCGGACTGCTTCAGGGAACTCGGGCGGTGCCTCGCCTGGCTTTGCGCTAAGGCCAAGGCACGTCCGCAGGTAGTCCGCGTCCATTCGGTTATTGTCGCGATCGTCGGGAATCTGGTAGTCGTCGGGCATGCTCATAAGAGGTCCTCGAAAAGTATGGTTGCTTGGTTTGGAATTGCCGCCTTTACGCTGGCCACCGCTTTTCCGTCGATTTCTATCAAGATGTCGTAGATCCCACTGCCCTTAACGAGGCTGCCCTGCTGGACAAGCTGCAATTCAGCTATGCCGTCGCTGTCGGTGGTATCAGAAGACTCCTGGTTCGACAGAATGGTTCCGTCCGAAGCGTGATTGATACCGTTCAGTCTGGCTTTGCATACGGCCCCCTCGACGGCGGTGGCGGACAGGTTCACGACGAACTGGACCGTGCAAAGTGTTGCGTCGCTGGGGGGGGTGATAGGTGGCAGTATCGTCAGGCTGATTGTCTTCGTCCAGCCGTTGGCGCTCACCGTGAGGGTGTCGGTATCTGACTGGTAACCACTCAGCCGCGACGCAAGGTCGTAGGTGAACGCACCGAATACCCAGTTGGTGATTTGACCGTTGACATCGGTCGTTCCAACGGCTACCAGGACACCGCCGATCCGAGCATTGACCACAACCCCCTCAAGACCCGTAGTCCCATCATTGACCGTCAGCGTGCCCGTGAAGGCCCCGTCGCCGGAGAGGGCCGAGAGGGTGTC
>CAYYOX010000726.1:0-3113 GCA_964473065.1 uncultured Planctomycetaceae bacterium
GGTCCGGGAAACCGCTAAACGACTTGGGATGGCTCTCCTTTCTCCCGCCTCTACGCGAGGGGAGTATCGCGCCGGCCAGAAGGCTTTACAATCTGCCGTTGCCGGCGAAAGCGCGTACATGGCTACGATTCTTCGTAGACCGGGCCCGGTTTACGGCGTTGATTACGACCAAGTGCTTTTGCAGGACGTAGCCAACAGCGAACGGACCTTCCCGGCCGACTGGATTGCGTCGAGCGGTTCGGACGTGACCGACGATTTTATCGACTACGCCCGTCCGTTGGTCGGCGAGGACATGGTTCGCTTGCCGATGGTCGACGGTCGCCAACGGCTGACGCAATTCGAACCGATCTTCGCCCAGCAGAAGCTACCGAACTATGTTCCCCAAGCCGATCGTCGCTAGGCCCCGATGCAATGTAACCTCCCACAGAACGGCAATACGAGATGCTCGAAATAGAACCCAAGTACGATTTCCTCGTCGGCATCGACTCGGACGGATGTGCGTTCGACACCATGGAATTGAAGCACAAGGAGTGCTTCATTCCCAGCACGATCAACCACTGGAATCTGCAAGGCGTCAGTAAGTACGCCCGGGAAGCAGCGGAATTCGTCAATCTCTATTCCACCAGCCGAGGAATCAACCGTTTTCCCGCCCTGGTCGAATCGCTGCGGTGGTTGCAGAAGCGTCCGGAGGTTCGGGCCCGAGGCGTCGAAATCGAGATCCCCCAGGGACTGCTCGATTGGATCGATCAAGAGACGAAACTGGGTAATCCGGCATTGCAGCAGGCCGTCGAGCGGACGGGTGATCCGGGCCTGCGGCGGACGCTTCAGTGGTCTATTGCGGTGAACGAAGCGGTCGAGAAGATCGTTCGGGGCGTGCCGCCGTTTCCATTCGTTCGCCAAAGCATCGAAAAGCTGTATTCGCAGGCCGATATCCTGGTCGTCTCGGCCACGCCCCAGGAAGCCCTTGTGCGCGAGTGGGAAGAGCACGATCTGGCCGGCCAAGTGGTGGCCATCTGCGGTCAGGAAGTCGGCACAAAGGCCCAGTCGCTGGCAGTCGCCGCCGCGTATCCGCCGGACCACTGCCTGATGATCGGCGACGCCCTGGGCGACCAAAGGGCAGCCGAGGCCAACCGAGCGCTCTTTTTCCCTATCAACCCGGGTGCGGAAGAAGCAAGTTGGCAGCGGTTTTACGAGGAAGGGATAGATCGCTTCCTCTCGGGCACGTTCGCCGGCGAATATCAAGAGGAACTGGTCGAAGAGTTCAAGGGATTCCTTCCCGAGAAACCTCCTTGGCCCGTGATCGAATGATCGCGTGGTCCCGCACTGCGTAGCCTAGGGAAGCTAGGCAGTATAGCGAGCCTGGCTTGGTTGATTTCTAAGCGGTCGCCAAGAAACCGATCTTTGACGGGACGCCCAAAAGCAGTAGACTCCGCCCCTGCTTGGGTTTTGTGCACGTTCCATGCCTGTTCACGTCAAGGAAGACCGATGAACTTTTCCGAGAATAGTGTTGCGTCGCCCCGCTTGTCGGTGGCCATGATCGTCCGGGATGAAGAGGCCGTGCTGGCCGAATCGATTCGCAGCGTGGAGTCGATCGCCGACGAAATCGTTGTTTTGGACACGGGATCGGTAGACAATACGGTCGCTCTGGCCCGACAGCTTGGGGCCATAGTTCAGCAGGCGCCCTGGACCGACGACTTCTCGGCCGCGAGAAATCGATGCCTGCAAAACGCGACCGGCGACTGGATCTTGTGGCTGGATGCGGGTGAGCAACTCGACCGGGAGACGGCCGAAGAATTCCGCGAGTTTCTTAATACCCAAGCCCAACCGACAAAAAGCTATATGCTGTTGGTTCGTATGCCGCCGGCCGATTCGTCAGCATCGAGCGAGCAGGCGGCCCGATTGCGGCTGATCCCCAATCGCAAGGACCTGCGATTCGAGGGACGTGTACGTGAGACATTACGCCCGAGCGTCGAGGCAGCCGGCTTGGGCGTCGATCTGGCCCCGGGACGCATTCTCCGGCACGCCCGAACTCACGACGCCGCCCGGAAGATCATGCTGGGACATCGCGACTTGAAATCGGTACGACTCGAAGCGTCCCAAGTCGCCGGCCCGATGCCGATACGACTCTTGCTGGCCGAGGGCGACGCCCATTACAACCTGGGAGAACAGGGCGCCGCTCGAGACGCGTTCCAGTCAGCCGTCAATGCGTCCGGGCGCGGCTCGACCGAGATGCTTGAAGCCTACTATGGATTGCTGACGGCCTGTGGCGAGGACGAAAACGTTTCCGAGCTACTGCTGTCGACCTGCCTGGAGGCTTTGGAAATCTTTCCGCTGGATGCTCAGTTGTTGTTGGCGATGGGTAACTACCTGCAATCGAACGAACGGCTCGATCTGGCGACCCGGTCATTCGAGATGGCCGTCCGTTATGGCCAAGTCGATTTGGAGACGTGGCACCTGACGGAGTTGCCGGAGATCGCGGCCACCTGTCAGCACCTGACGTTGCAGCTCGAGGGCAAGGACGATCAAGCCCGGCAAGTCTTGGAAGAAGCCCTGCAGCGACATCCCGAGTCAACTCGGCTACGGCGTCACCTAATCGACCTGTACATCAAACAAGGCCGCCCGGAAGAGGCCGTCGCGGCGGCCGACGGGTTGTCTCTTTCGCACCAAGAACACCTTGCTTTGCAAGATGCGATCCGCGGGGCCTGCAAGGCCGTCAATCAAGAATGGGCGGCCGCCTTGGCACACCTTCAGGCCGCGCTGGCCGCCGGCTGCAACGATCCGATATGCCTTCGCTGGCTGGCTGTGACCCTGCTTTCCAACGGCCAACTCGAAGCCGCGGCCCCCGTCTTGCAGCTTTGGCAGCAAGTCGAACCGGCCAACGTCGAGTTGCAGGCCTATCTGGATGTCATCAAGCAACAGGAAACCGCACCGCCGGAGTCACCTGCCGAAGCTGAACCTGCTCAGCCCGCGCCTTCCGACCGACGGTTGCGATTCGATATGAAAACGACCGTGCTGGAGGCTTCGCCGCCGACCTACCCGATCGTCAGCCAAAACAGCTCGTCAGAAGCATCGAGCCGCTAAGGAAATAAAAGGAAATAAAGGCGCCAGGACCC
>CAYYOX010000726.1:3123-3751 GCA_964473065.1 uncultured Planctomycetaceae bacterium
CTATTTGGCATTATCGGCAAGCGTCTGTTGTCCTGCCTTGCTCGCCATTTTGCTTAGCTGTGTCGCAGAATCATCGGTGCGATCCGCTGGTTTCAACTAGCAAGGAGACTTACACCTGGACTTTTGAAATTTGGTCCCCTTTCCCTCTGGGAGAGGGGACCAAATTTCAAAAGTCCAGTTAGTAATACAGATGACACGGATTTACACGGATGGGTTGGGGGCGGCTGTTTGCAGAGTTCAGAATACAGAGTTCACAATTCCGGGGCAAAGCTTCAACTCAATTGTTGAACCCTGAACCCTCAAACTTCGGTTGCAGTTTTGGCGCGCAAGGGTTTCCCAATTACCGGCTCAGGGCCATGGTTAGTAGGAAGAGGACCCAGGCGGATTGCAACAGGAGGGTGATGCCGAGGAACCAGCGATTGGGACGCGGGGCGCCGATTCGGGGACGATTACGCATTCGCGCCAAGAAGGCCTCCGTGGCGGGCCAGTCGAGCTCGGCCGGGTTGTAGTTCTCGTCCAACTTCGGACGACGGCGTTTTTTTCGACTGACCATCATGGTTTATGCGGGTGCGAGGTTTTGCGGCTGGCCTGTAGGGTTCGCCTACTGTCACCGCGTCGCGTTTCATCT
>CAYYOX010000727.1:0-3751 GCA_964473065.1 uncultured Planctomycetaceae bacterium
GCCCAACATGTCCCGCGCGATCCAATTGGCGGCCGAGCCGGCCTATCAAAAGGGGCTGCCGCTGGCCGGGCGGATCGCCGCCGGCGTGTTGCATGAAGCGATCGAGCAGGATGAACGCGTCGACTTTGGCGAGATGTTCAATTCGACCAATAAGAACATGTTCGCGCTGGAAGTCAGCGGCGATTCGATGATCGAGGACCAGATCGCCGACGGCGACTACGTCGTCATTCGCAAGCAGCGCACGGCCCGCAAGGGCCAGATCGTCGTGGCCCTGACCGACGAGAATGAGGCCACGCTCAAACGCTGGTATCCCGAGAAGAACCGCATCCGCTTAGAGCCAGCCAACTCCACCATGAAACCGATCTTCGTAAAGAATGCCAAGGTGCTCGGCGTAGTGGTCGGCGTGGTAAGGAAAATCGCTTGACCTAGCGTGCGACCAAAGTAGGGCGGGCTTCGGCTTGGCTCAGCGGTCAGCTAACCATCGCTCGAGGATTGTCGGCCTGCGTCTTGCGGCTGCGATTTCTCGTTAGCGTTTGACTTTGGCTTCGAATTCACATCCAGGCTGCCGGTCCGATTGATGATCATTTTTCCGGTCAAGATGGCGTACTGGATTCCCCAGAGCACGACCACCAGGAAGCAAACAAACGCCGAATAGAGCGCTATATCTCCGCCATTCATGGCCCACCAGAACCAAGTCAATGCGCCGCCGACTGCAAGTCCCACGGCCATGATGAGCAACTTGGTGCGGATCGCCATCTTGATCTGTTCGCGACTGTGGCCCTCGATGGCCGACTGGGCCGAAACATTGGCCAATTGTCGCATCGCGGCCAAGTCGGTAAGTCTCTCCGGCGCCACCGCCCGAGGCGACATTTTCGTCAGGTCTGCTTGGTCTCCTTGCTCTGGGTACCCTTCGATATTAGATTCGGGCGTTTCCGGAGCTTGCTGCGCCGGCTCGGGATCCGGTCGAGGCGTCTCACTTGGCTTCCACGGAGTGCTCGGGGCAGCCTCGCTCGTCTGCGCACGAACCCGCTGCATCAGCTTTGCCATATAGTCGTCGACCGACTCTCCTTCCTCGGGCTCGGCCGGCGGTTGCGGCCGATCAGTCTGCCAGTCGGGTTCGGATTGCACGGGGACCTGAGCTGCCGCGTCAACTCCGCCGGTTTTCGGCGAATCGTGCTTCATCCGATGCAGCACGCCTGAACGCTCGACGGGAGAACCGGCCGCCGGATCGCTCTGTTCCGAAGCGATCGCGGCGTGCGCGGTTTCCTTCTCCCTCTCCCTGAACTCATTAGTAGGCGATCGCTCGGCGGCGGGGGTAGCATCGATCGACCCTTGAAGTCGAGCAACCTCCGCTCGGGCGTCGCGCAACTGCTCGACTAGACTTCGCGTTCGCTGCCGTCCCTGGTAATTCGCCAGCGAGAGCTGCCGGGTAAGCGTCTCGATCTCTCGCTCGCGTGCTTGTTCGCTATCGGCCGGGCAATTATCGTCCATACTCGCGGGATCACCCAACTCGATCACTTCCAGTTCGATAGGCCCGATGCTTAGGTGATCGCCAACGGACAACTCGGCCTCATCAAAGGTCCCTCCGTTAAGTCGCGTGTCGGGCAACCAGCGACGCACAATGGTTCGCTCGGCGCCGCGGAGCACCAGGCAGTGGACCGGCCCGACACCCCGCGCGCGCAGGCGCAGCGTGCAATTCGAGCCCGAACCGATCGTGCATTTTGGCGAGGAAAGTCTCACTGTCTGGCCGTCGCGCACAACCTGTCCATCACGTATCGCACCACGGACTTTCAGGACCAGTTCTCCGGTGGTGGCTTCCAATACGGAACTGGAATAGTTCGCACTTTCTTGCATTTTTCATTCCCGGCTGGGGCCGTGTTCAGCGACCGATTGACGCATTCAACGCGTCGTGCCGCCGCGCTAAGTCTCCTAGTACATTTAGCTTACGCCCGCCCGTGCGTCAAAAGTCCAATTCGCGTCGACGGGTTTCTCGGCCGATTGGTGAAAAACGGCTGCATATCTTTGCCGGTTTTGACGATTATCCCATAGCGACGCCGGGGTGCGGAAGCGTGCTGCCGGGCGAAAGTGTCCCCGCAGCCCTACCACAAACATTTTGGCGGGCTTGTTGGCGGGGCGAATCGGGGAATTGCCGCAAGGTGGTTCCTGGAAAGAACTTACGAACAAAATGACGGACCGAGAAGGCACTTTTTGGGTGGGATTCGGTTTTTTGTCCCACACGAGCCTGACTTGCGTACTATAGTTTGGTTGCGGTTAACTTTGCCGCGCAATCGCGCGTCGTAGGCCGCAATGGGTAACGGAACATTTTTCACATTCAGAGGAGGGGTTCTGATAAGGCTACTCTAAGGGGGGCTTCCCTTGGCGCGGCCCAATTCGGACGCCGAAGAACAATCTCATGAGCCGCAAAGACGCAATTGTGAACATGAGGCAGGTCCTCATCAAACGACGTGATGCACTACGAAAGGCCCTGGCCGGAGACTTGAGCTTGCTTAAGGAACTCAGGGCACAGGCCTCCGGGGATGTTGTCGATGCTGCTCTGGACTCGGTCCAAGACGAAATCAGCTCGCAATTAGCCGAGGTGGAAAGTCGTGAACTGGCCCGAATCGAGTATGCTCTCGAGCAGATGCGCGACGGCCATTATGGCGTGTGTGAAGGCTGTAAGACCAACATTCCGCTGGCTCGCCTGAACGCGCTACCCTATGCAACCTGTTGCATCACGTGTCAGCGGGAGGCCGAGCGCCAGGGAGTAGCACCCGGTGGCGAGGTCGATTGGAGCCGCTTGCTCGACACCTCCTCGGATGACGCAGATTTGTCGATCAGCGACGTTGAAATCGATGTTTCTTGATTTCCGCCGGTCTTGATCCCCGCCGGCTTGCCCGCTACTCGGAGGGCAACTATAATCGAGAATGATCGACGGGAGGGTCCGTGTCGGGCCGTCGCTAGGTTTTCAGCGGCTCGCCTGAGGGAAACTCTGCCGATCGCCGCGATCTTTTCCGCTGATGAGGTGTGGCTGGGCCGTACGCTTCGGGCTTGACCTTTCCGGGAGATGACTCCATGATGACATGCCGCCTGTTTTGCCTGGACGTCGGATTCCCGCTCGGGCGACGCATTCTGGTTTTCTTTTTGGTCCTGCTGGTCTGCAATGGCGCATGGGCTCAGAGCGTTCTGCAAACGGCCATCGAGCAGGACGGGCCGTCCGCTCCGGAGAAACGGGCCGAACTCTACCGAGAGCTCGAGCGCGACGCAGCCATTCTCGAAGTGCAGTCCCGGGTGGTCAAAAATGTCGCCAAGCTGATCCGACCCACGGTCGTGCATATCGAGGCGGCCGACCGTCGGCAAACGAGCCGTTCGCATTCGCAGCACCACACCGAAGAGGCCGGCTCGGGAGTGATCATCCAGCTCAGTGAAAAGTACTACGTCTTGACGAACCGACACGTGATTCGCGGCGCCTCGCTCGACGGGATCAAGATCTCATTGGCCGACGGGCGCACCATTCATCCCACCCGCACTTGGCATCATGCCGAGACCGACGTGGGAGTCATGGCCATCGAGGCGCCCAACCTGGTAGCCGCCCGGATCGGCGATAGCGACAAGTTGGAAGTCGGCGATTTCGTGCTCGCGGTAGGCAGTCCCTTCGGGCTGAGCCGGTCGGTTACGTTCGGGATCGTTAGCGCCAAGAGCCGCCACGATTTGGAAATGGGTGACACGAGCGTTTCGCTGCAAGATTTCATTC
>CAYYOX010000728.1:0-3750 GCA_964473065.1 uncultured Planctomycetaceae bacterium
GTTTTCGACACGACGCGAACTCCTTCGGCCAAGGGAGCAAATCGGCGTAACGTCAGACGAGGACTCCACTTCTACCTATTATAGCCCGTGGGGAAGAAGACAGGGGAGAAAGAATGCCGCCGGTTGGGGGGGGCACTATTCGGGGAACTCTTCCTCGGTGCTTTGTTTGCGGTAGATGGGCATGTGGCGGTAGTAGACCTCGAGGATCATGGTGGCCATCGAGGTGCAGTAGAGTCGCCCGCCGACGTCGGCGCCGTGGTCGCCTTTGCCCATGAACCAACTGCCCGCTTCGTGTCCGGCCGTGGCCTGTGAGTTGACCAACTGGTCGCGCATCACGTCGTTCCACTTCTCCCACTCTTCGCCTTCCCAATGGCGCATGACCTGGGTGGCGTAGTAGTTGTAGTACATGTTGCCGGGCGAGGGACCTGCCTTGCTAAGCCACGCGACACCTTTCTGCAAAGCCGGGTTGTCCTTCTTCCAGCCGAGATACATACGGCAGAGCAGGCCGATGGCCGTGGTGGCCGGACCGGCGGCCGGGCCTCTGTACCCGTAGTGGGAGCCGCCGTTGGCCTGGACGCTGTCGAGGAATCGGCTGGCCATGACGACCGTCCGCGGCGGCACGTTGAGATAAGCCATGTGCCCGCTCTTCAAGGCCATGATCTGCCAACCCACCACCGACGTATCGCCCGGCTGACGCACAGCGTATCGCCATCCGCCGCCGACCGGGTCTTGGGCGTAGCAGATGAAGTTGATCGCTGCCTGGGCCGGCATGTGCAACCCCTTGTCGTGGGTCATGGCGTAGGCTTCGCACAGAGTGATCGACCCCAATCCGTGCGCGTACATGCTGCCTACTGGCTCGTGCATGCTTCCTCCGGTGCGCGGATCCATCTTCATACTCTGGACCAGGAAATAGAGCCCGCGTTTGACCGTCTGCTTGTATTTGCCCGACTTGTGCGTTTGCCCGGCGCCTAAGAACGGCAGCAAAGCCATCGCGGTCGCGCCGCGTCGAGCTTGTGCGCCCTTGCCCGGATTGCGGCAGGCGCCGTTGCACTGCGGGCAGGCGGCATGGTTGAAGTTCCACCCGCCGTCGGGCATTTGGTGCAGGGCCAGCCACTTCAGAGCGGCGCCGACGGCCTTTTCGCTCCCTTTGCTCCCGCCGTCGCGCATCATGGCGGCCCGAGATCTCGCGCCACGCCCTGACAGCCCCGTTCCCGAGAAGGCGCCGATCGTGGCCAAAAGATCGTTCCTCGGCGCGTGCTCCAATCCGAACTCGCTCAGTTCGACTTGCATGGCCGCCGCTTCCATCTCTTCGGCCGGCGAAATCTCGGGCGTCTCCTGCTCGATCGGAGCGTCCATGGCCACGACGTCCGTGGTCACCTCGATGTCTTCGAGCGGCTCGTCGTCGAGTTCTTCCAGTTCGTCGAACTCGTCGCTATCGCCGGGCGCGACGATCAACTGACGCAGGTCGTCGGTAATGCCGGGAGGAAGCGACCACAGAGCCAAACCAAGCAGAATCACCATGTGCAGAACGGTGCTGATCAGCCAACTCGGCGTCTGCCGCAAGGCATTATGCAACCAGGTGCGAGAACGACCGGGCTCCGCGCTCGCGGGCGATTCGTCCTCGGGCGCCGCTTCGATTTCGGCCGTCTCGTGCTGGGCCAAATCGTGCTGGGTCAGATCTTGCTGAGCCTGGGGCGTTTCGGCAGCGTCCGCGGCTTCCGTCACGTCGTTATTGGCCTGCTCTTCCGCCATCGTCTCTTGCTCCGTTGAGTGCCGGTCGTCGCGCACGACCGGACCACTCGGGTCGTCAATACCTTCATGCCTTGGAATCCGGCGGGCCGTTCCGTTAACCCTCCGGTTTGCCTATTTCCCGCTTCCGGCGTTCAGTCGCCGGCTAAGCGGGTTTAGGAGACTGTTCCTCTGCAAACTTCCAGCCTATCAAATTCTACGCCATTAAGCAAGAAACCGCCCTGGCCACCCCCTCGGAAGATGAGGTCCAGGCTGGCCGTGCAGCGTCGAATTTGCAAGCCGGCTCGCGGCGTTCAACCGACTTTTCGGGCGGAACAAGCCCGATTATTCCCGTCATTGCCGATATAAGCCCCAAACTAACACCCCACTCGTGGGTGGCAAAGGTATGAGGCGTTTTTCGTAAAGTGGGCGTTTGCAAGCGGCGAAGATTCGTTATAATGTGGGATTGTCTCGTGTGAGCCCCTATTTTTTTGTTTGGTTGGATCGGAGTTGCCAGATGGCTAAAGGTAAGAAAAAAGCGGAACCCATCTTCCTGGTGTGCAAAGAGACGGGGGACTACAACTACACGCTGCGGCGCAAACCGGGCGGCGAAAAGTTGAAGCTCAATAAGTATTGCCCCCGACTGCGAAAGCATACCGAGCACGTCGAAAAGAAGAAGTAGGCCGGCGTCCGCTTTCAGCTTTCATTGTACGTGAGAAGCTGAAGGCTCGGAGCCGACAGCTATCCATGGCCAAGCGCTGGCGTATCCTCCCGCACGACTCCGACCGCATCGCGGCACTCTGCCGTGGCGCCGATGTGCCGGCCGTCGTGGCGCAACTGCTCGTCTGTCGCGGGATCACCCAGCCCGACGTCGCCCGAGTCTTTCTCGACCCCAAGCTCTCTGCCCTGCGCGAACCGGAGACCTTGCCCGGCTGCTGGCAGGCGGCCGAAATCATCCATCGGGCGATTGCCGAGAAGAAGCGGATCGTCGTCTACGGCGATTACGACGTCGACGGCATGACCGGCACGGCCATCCTATACCTTTGCCTGAAACTCTTAGGCGCCGACGTCGGCTACTATGTGCCGCATCGGATCGATGAAGGCTACGGCCTGAACTCCGAGGCCATCGAGTCGCTGGTCGCCGAGAAGGCCCAACTGCTGGTGACCGTCGATTGCGGGATCGGCAGCGTGGCGGAAGCCGAACTGGCCGGCCGGCTGGGCGTCGAGCTGATCATCACCGACCACCACGAGCCGGGCCCGAAACTGCCCGAGGCGGCTGCGATCGTCCATCCGCGCTTGCCCGGCGGCGACTATCCGTTCGGCGGACTCAGCGGCTCCGGCGTGGCACTGAAGTTGGCCTGGGCCTTGTGTCAGCAAGCCAGCGGCGCCAAGCGAGTCAGCCAGCGGATGAAGGACTCCCTGGTCCAGGCCGTGGGATTGGCTTCGCTGGGGACCGTGGCCGACGTGGTGCCGCTGGTCGATGAGAATCGCGTGCTGGTCCGCCACGGGCTCAACAGTCTGGCCGCTTGCCCGACCTTGGGGATCAAAACCCTGATGCGAATCACCAAGCTCGACGGCAAGGGCCAGTTGGACAGCGAGGACATCGGCTTCACACTGGCCCCACGACTCAACGCGGCCGGGCGGCTCGGTCAGCCGCGGTTGGCCGTCGAACTGCTGATTACCGACAAACCCGATCGGGCCGAGGAATTGGCCCAATACATCGACGGACTCAACGGGTCGCGGCAAAGCCTCGAACGCAGCATCCTCCTGGCGGCCGGGAAACAGGCCAAGGAACAATTCGACCCGGTCGACGATGCGGCACTCGTGCTGGCCGACCACGGTTGGCATCCCGGCGTGATCGGCATCGTGGCCGGGCGGTTGGCCGATCGATACCATCGGCCCGTGGTGATGATCTCTTGGGACAACCTGGGGATCAAGCCGGGCGTGGGCTCTGCGCGGAGTGTGCCGGGCTTCAACCTGCACGCGGCGTATCGTATCTTCTCCTATGTCCCGGCGGATGAG
>CAYYOX010000729.1:0-399 GCA_964473065.1 uncultured Planctomycetaceae bacterium
GTACAATGGGGGCCAATCATCTATCGGCCGAAAACTGCCTACTGCTTACTGCCTACTATTTTGGAGCCACCCATGCCGCACATTCGCCGCTTGCTGCACTTCCGCCGTCTGCACGTCGAACTGCTCGAAGACCGCCGTCTGCTGTCGGTCTCGTCGCCAACGATCGAACTCTTCTCCACCTCCCCGGCTACGTTTGTGGAGAACCAGGGGCAGTGGGAAGATGAGTCGGTTCGGTATGCGTTCTTTGGCGACGGCGCCAACGTCCTGCACACCGATAGCGGGCCGGTTTTTCAGTTGTTTCAGCGGGAAGAGGTTGACGGAGCCGAAGATACACAAGGGTGCCTGGGGCCAAGAGAAGCAGTGCCCCCAGACCCTCTGCACACCCCCTCGGACAGCACT
>CAYYOX010000729.1:409-3750 GCA_964473065.1 uncultured Planctomycetaceae bacterium
CATCGACGGCCTATGGATCGACGACGATGGCGCCCTGCACGTGCAGCCAACCGTGCCCCCCCTCCCTTTGGGAGAGGGTTGGGGTGAGGGCCGGTTCGGCGAACTAATCGACGAGGCCCCGTACATCTACCAACTGATCGACGGCCAAGAGACCGAAGTGGCCGGGCGGTTCGAACTGATCGACGCTGACACCTACACGTTCGTCGTCACCGGCAACTACGACCCCAACCTCGAACTGATCCTCGACCCCGACCTCGCCTGGTCGACCTACTTGGGAGGAAGTTTCTACGACTGGGGCTACGGCATTGCCGTCGACGCCGCGGGCAACACCCTGGTGACCGGAGTGACCTGGTCAACCGACTTTTCGGGTCGGAACAACTCGCGCCAAGGCCTTATCGATGCCTTTGTGGCTAAGGTCTCGCCCAGCGGGGCGCTGGCATGGGCGACCTATCTGGGCGGAAGTGACAGGGACCTCGGCTACGGCATCGCCGTGGATGCCGCGGGCAACGCCCTGGTGACCGGAACAACCGATTCGACCGACTTCCCTGGTCGGAACAATGCGCACCGCGGCGGTGGTTGGGATGCCTTTGTGGCCAAGGTCTTCCCCAACGGGGCACTCGCCTGGTCGACCTACCTGGGGGGAAGTGGCGGTGACAAGGGTTACGGCATCGCCGTGGACGCCGCGGGCAACACCCTGGTCACCGGCGACACGGGTTCCAACGACTTCCCATGGCGGAATAATGCGCACCGCGGCGGTGGTTGGGATGCCTTTGTGGCCAAGGTCTCCCTCAGCGGGGCGCTGACCTGGGCGACCTACCTGGGTGGAAGTGGTAGGGACCTCGCCAACGGCATCGCCGTGGATGCCGCGGGCAACGCCCTGGTGACCGGCACTACGGAGTCGACCGACTTCTCGGGTCAAACCGACGCGTACCACGGGGGCTATTGGGATGCCTTTGTGGCCAAGGTCTCCCTCAGCGGGGCGCTCAACTGGGCGACCTACCTCGGTGGAACTGACTCTGACAAAGGCTACGGCATCGCCTTAGACGCCGCGGGCAACGCCCTGGTGACCGGAGTGACTTGGTCGGCCTACTTCCCGGGTCAAACCAACTTGCCCTCCCCCTTCAATGATGCCTTTGTTGCCAAGGTCTCTCCCGGCGGGGCGATGACCTGGGCGACCTACCTAGGGGGAAGTGGCGGTGACGAGGGCCTCGGCATCGCGGTGGACGCCGCGGGCAACGCCCTAGTGACAGGGGAGACCTCCTCGACCGACTTCCCGGGTCGGAACAACTCGCACCACGGCGGCGACGATTATGGTGATGATGCCTTTGTGGCCAAGGTCTTCCCCAACGGGGCGCTAGGATGGTCGACCTATCTGGGCGGAAGCAGCAACGACCTCGGCAGTGGCATCGCCTTAGACGCCGCGGGCAACGCCCTGGTGATCGGCACTACGGAGTCGACCGACTTCTTAGGTCAAACCAACGCGTACCACGACGACGTTGTTTATCTTGATGCCTTTGTGGCCAAGGTCCGCGGGGCGGGTGCGGGAATGATGGAACTCGTGCCCGACTTAATCCTAACCGCCGCAAACCTCGGCCTTTCACCGGAAGACGGCGGACAGCGGGTCACGGCTACCGTTCGCAATCTGGGCGCGGTGGCCGTGACGGGAGTAACCGTGCAGTTTCGCGACTTGGACGTGGGGCTGGTGATAGGTACCGAAACAATAGCCACTCTTGATGCTTTTGGTAGTGCGGTAGTCTCACTGCTCTGGACGCCCAGCGGTCCTGGTTCGTTGATCGAGGTGACGGTTGATCCTTTCAATATGATCGAGGAACTCCGTCAGTTGAACAACCGGGCCGTGGCGGCGTATTCCGATGGGACCGGCCCGCCCATCGTTCTGGAGGTGGCCGCGTTACACGACGCGGATGCCAACCAAGCGACCTTCGGACAGTTCATCGGCGGTATCGAGCTCTATAACACGTTCGAAGCCGCCGTAGTAGACCCGGGCGGGAACAGCAATATCCAACGCGTCGAGTTTACGCTTGGGGCGCTGGGCACGCAAACCGACGCCGATCCTTGGGGCGGGTGGGCCGCCGAATTTGATGTCGGGTTGTTGTCCGGGGACACGACGCTGAGTGTGGTGGCTTACGACGTGGACGGCAACCCGTCGACCCCTTCGATCGGCACGGTGGCGGTTACGCCGTTGCCTTCGTGGGCCGATGCCCAGTATTCGGCCTTTCAAGGCGGCAACGCGGGGCGATATGAACTGAGCGGCTGGATACCGGACGACTGGCGTTTGGATGCAAGTTTTCCGGCGGATTGGCTGCTGATCGGCGGGCTGGAAAACAGCTTTCAGGCCGGCGTGTTGATTCATACGGCCGTGGGGCTGGACGGCCATGTGGTGCCCAGCGAATCGGAAGCGATGCTCGGCACGCGATTCGTCGTCTTCGACAAAGAGTTGAGTCTCTTCAAGGGTGCTACGTTCACCAAAGAGTCTTCGTCCGGCAGACCGTGGTGGGTTCCGGACTCGGTGGGATTCGGCTTGGATCTGCCGACGTTCCTGCCGACTTTCGACGAAGACCTGGAAATCGCGACGGCAGCTGTCAGCCTCTCCGGCAGCTTGGATTTCAACTACGATGCGTGGAAGCAGAAATGGCCCGGTGCGGACCGCTCCGACAACGGGATCTTTGTGTTCGGCGGCAAGATGCCCTTCACGATCGCTGGATGGCCCATGTCGCTGGAAACCTCGCTTTCGGTTTCGCCGGGAATCGACTGGTCAATAACATTGGGGCCGGAGAGTGCGGGTGGCTGGGGGATTCTTCAGCCGCCGACCTACTTAACGCCGAACATAGAAGCCGCATTGAAGGCCAAGGTCAACCTGGTGGACGTTGGCGTTGCATCGCTGGGTGCCTATGTGACACCTTCGTTGGGGTTCAACTATCAAGTGGGACTGTTGGACACCGTGCCCGGTTTCGATCACGACTTCTTCGTAGACTTTCAAATAGCCGTTGGGGCCGAGGTCAAAGTCGGCTGGTGGACGTTCAATCTGGGGGAGATCGACCTCTTTGATTACACCTGGGGGCAGGACTACGGCCTTGCCGCCGCCGAGACGAAAGCGGTCGCGAGTTCGCAGTTGGGCACGCTGGCCATGCCTGACATGGTGACGCTCGCCGACGGGAGGCAACTGGTCGCCTATGTGGCCGAGGACGCGGTAGGCGGGGACACGGACATCGTCTATCAGATTCACGACGCAGGAACTTGGTCGGCCGTCGGATCGATCAGCAATGACATAGATCTTGCCGATCTGGCACCGCGACTGGGCCTGCAGCCCGACGGTACGGTTG
>CAYYOX010000730.1:0-3746 GCA_964473065.1 uncultured Planctomycetaceae bacterium
GTCCCGGCTTGGACTTCTGTCCCGGCTTGGGCTTCATCTAGTATGTTTCACCTCCAGCCTAGGGGGACCGTTTCATGGCCCTTAAGCAGAAGAATCGACTGTTGCGGTTGCAGACGCCGTTGGGCGAAGATGTGCTCGTGCTGACCGCGTTTTCCGGTCAGGAGGAGATTTCCCGCCTCTTCGGCTATGAGTTGGAGATGATCTCGGACAACAACTCCATCTCGGCGGCCCAGATCGTGGGAAAAAACCTTACCTTCAGCATCGAACTGGTTGACGGTTCATTGCGGCATTTTAACGGCGTTGTAATCCGCTTCCTCGCCGGCGACGAGGATCTCGAAGGCCGCCGGAACTATCGGGCCGAAGTCGTCCCCTGGCTGTGGTTCCTCACCCGCACCTCCGACTGCCGCATCTTTCAAAACAAGTCCGTGCCCGAGATCATCGAACAGATCTTTCAAGATCTGGGGTTCAGCGACTACGAGATATCGCAGGTCCAGGGTACGCACGCGAAGCGGGATTACTGCGTGCAGTACCGCGAAAGCGATTTCAACTTCGTTTCCCGGCTCATGGAGGAAGAGGGTATCTTCTACTTCTTCAAGCACGAAGAAGGCAAGCATACCCTGGTGATGGCCGACCAGAAAGAGGCCTACAGCGATTGCCCGGAAAACGAAGTAGACTATCCCCGCGACTACGGCACCCAGGCAGTCACCGACCACATCACCAGTTGGGAACATCGATACGAGTTCCGCTCAGGAAAGTGGTCCCAAACGGACTACAACTTCGAGGATCATCCGTCGCGCAGTGAGTCGACCCCCAGCAAGCTGATGATGACCAGCGAACAGTCGACGGTGAAGCTCAGTAACATCGAGAAATACGAATTGTACGACTACCCGGGAGAATATGAGGACAAGGACCAAGGCGCGGCCTACACCAAGATCCACATGGAAGAGGAGGAGGTCGAACACGATGTCGTATATGCCGCCAGCAATTGCAGGACCTTCACCCCCGGCGGAAAGTTCAAGATCAAGAATCACCGCTCGGCTTCCGAGCAGGGGAAAACGTTCGCCGTTACCTCCATCCACCACTGGGCCACCGAGACGGCCGCCTACGAGACGGGCAGCCCGGTGGACGACGACTATCGCAATACTTTTGAATGCATTCCAGACTCGGTCACCTTTCGTCCCCAGCGCATAACCCCCAAGCCGACCGTGCCCGGTTCTCAAACTGCGGTGGTGGTCGGACCCAAGGGAGAAGAGATCTGGCCCGACAAGTACGGTCGCGTCAAGGTGCAGTTCTTCTGGGACCGCGAGGGCGAGCGCGACGAGACTACTTCTTGCTGGATCCGCTGCACGCAGACTTCTGCCGGAAAAGGCTGGGGCTCGATGTTTATACCTCGCGTGGGTCAGGAGGTAGTGGTCAGCTTCCTTGAAGGCGACCCGGATCGCCCCTTGATTACCGGCGTGGTCTATAACGCCGACCAGATGCCCGCCTACACCCTTCCCGAGGAAAAAACCAAGAGCTACATCAAGACCAACTCCTCGCCGGACGGCAAGGGATACAACGAGTTGCGCTTCGAGGACAAGAAGGACAAGGAGCAGATTTTCGTCCATGCCCAGCGCGATTTCGATAAGCGTGTGCTGAACGACTCCAAGGAGCGGATCTACGGCAACCGCCATCAGATCATCGGATGGGAGAAGGACGGCGAGAAGGGTGGCGACCAGCGCGAGACGGTCTACCAGGACAAGCACCTGACCGTGCATCGCAATCAGGTCGAACAGATCGGCGGCGATATGCAGTTGTTGATCGGCGGTATTGAAGGTGACGGCAATCAGGAAATCGTGGTCAAGGGGGACAAGAAAGAACTCGTCGGGAATAACAATCATCTCCACATCAAAGCAGACCGGAACGAAAAGGTCGATGGAAATCAGTCGCTGACCGTCGGCGGTGACCAGCAAGAGAAGGTGGGCATAAAACACGCCCTGGAGGCTGGCCATGAGATCCATATTAAGGCCGGCATGAAAGTGACTATCGAGGCCGGCCTGCAGTTGACCCTCAAAGGCCCCGGCGGGTTCGTGGACATCGGACCGGCGGGAGTCACCATCCAGGGGACCGTGGTGAACATCAACAGCGGCGGTGCGGCGGGATCCGGCAGCGGTTCCAGCCCCACCACGCCCGAAGATCCCCAAGAGGCTGCGCCCAGCGAACCGGCCCTGGCCGATAACTCCAAAACCGGCCAAAAGTCCGCACCCGATTGATCATACTCACGGAATCGGTAATAATGTACCACTTACGAACATTGTTGTGCACCGCACCCGAGCCAGACCATGCGCGTAATCCTGGAAGTCCTCTCAGGACCCGATGCCGGCCGGAAGATTCTCCTCAGAGCCGGTCAGGTACTTCAGGTCGGACGTACCGACTGGGCCGATTTTTCCTTTCCGCAAGACGGGCACATGTCGGGCTTGCATCTGGCCCTGGAAACCGACAACCTGGCCTGCTATGCCAAGGACCTCGGCAGCAGCAACGGCACGCTGCTGAACGACCAGCCACTTACCGGGCAGACGATCCTCCACAACGGCGACAAGCTTCGGGCGGGCGAGACGACTTTTGTGGTGCACACGGAGGGCGATGCGCCCGAGAAAGTGCCCGTCGCCCTCAATACGGCCCCTCTCCCGCCTCAGGTCTCTGCCTCGCCGAACATTGCCGGCGTGTCCTATTCGGTGGAGACCTGCGACTCGGGGCTGACGCTGTGTCGGGGAAGCGTCGACGAAATTCAACCCCACCAACTGACGGCCGCCCTGATGCGATTCTGCCCGGCGTACTTCATAGCCGACTTCAAAAAAATGGAAGCCGAAATGCCGGAAGGTCTCGATTCGCCGGCCTACTTGTTCGATTGGTTCGAGCCGTCGGTGGCCGCCGACGTCTCGCCGATGCTCTTATCGGCGGGCGAGTGGGCCGATTGGCCGACCGTCGTCGAGCAGGGTTGGGGCCACGACGCCGTGATCTGCCTGTTCTGCAGTCAGGAGAAGCCGGACCTGTTGGATCATTTGCGTCACAGACTCAGAGCCAAGCCCCAGCAAGAGGATCCCAGCGAGGGAATCATCGGCTTCTGCTGGCCCAGCGTGATGGCTCCCCTGTTGGCCCACTACACCCCGGAGTTCGTCCAGCGACTACTCGCCGACATCGAGATCGTGCTGGTCGAGTTTCCCGATCTCCCGCTCACCTGGCAACTCTTCGGCCGCACACAGATCACCGATCTGTTGGACGAACTCGGGTTCGTCCAAGAACCGGCCGAAGACGCAGTTTCCGAACCACCGCAAGACCAAACCTGATTGGCACAGACAATAGATCTGCCAAGGAGAAAGGATAGACCATGCCCCCGGCAGCCCGAATCGGCGACATGCACATCTGCCCCATGGTCAATCCCGGGCCGGTCCCGCACGTAGGCGGGCCGGTTTCGGTAGGATTCCCGACCGTGATGATCGGCGGGATGCCGGCTGCCCGGGTCGGCGACATGGCCATCTGCACCGGCCCGCCGGACACCATCGCCAAAGGCTCGATGACGGTCATAATCGGCGGCATGCCCGCCGCCCGAATGGGCGACCTCACCATGCACGGCGGCGTCGTCGTGATGGGCTGTCCGACGGTGATCATCGGCTGAGCGGGGATGGGCTGAGCGGATTTGGCCCAAGTTTAGACCGAACTTGTAGCTGATTTTCGGTATGGCGTTGCGGTATCTCCTTTGGCCACAA
>CAYYOX010000731.1:0-3736 GCA_964473065.1 uncultured Planctomycetaceae bacterium
CAAGAAACCCTTTCTGCTCCATGAATCGTCCCAGAAACCCGAGCAGGACGGATTCTTGGTCGATGCCGAGGCTCGCTCGCAGTGCCGGATCGGCCTGAGTCGCGCGGCCATTGCGGAAACGCGCCACGTCAATTCCATGCACGATGGTCTGCAACTTGTTGGGGTTCTTCCTAAGTGCCGGAAGATGCTGTAAATGATTCTGCTTGGCGTCGTGCGTGACGGCGACGATCTTGTCTGCTCGGGATAGCAGGTAACCAAAAACACGGAGCTTAAGCCTGCCGGCAATACCGGGAAACTGTGCCTCGGGTCGAATGACGTCATGAGAAGTAAACAAGTGTGGTACGCCGATACCGATGTTTGCCAAAGCCACGGCGGCCCCGGCATTGAAACCATGCGAGTGAATCAAGCAGGGCTTGTGCGATTTCAGCAGACGTCGCAGTGACATGAACTTAAGCGGGGAATACGGTTTGTAGTCTTGCCCATGCACGCTTATCTCAGCGAATTCCACACCGGGCCAATCTCGCAGTTCGTCCTGCAAGGCGTCAAAACGCTCGCTCTTCGGTGCGACAAAAGTAAAGCGATAGCCGGCGTCGATGAGTGTAGGATAGTTGTACAAGATGTACGTGCGGATGCCTCCTAACGGATGACGCATCACTGCCAACACGCGTTTAAGCTCTTCGGATCGGTGTTCTGTGGGGGGCATGGATTGATCTGAGGTCATTGCTCTGGATGGGGTAACGCGAATTCGGTTGTCTTCAGGACGTGCAAGGCACATAGCTGAAAGCCGCCAAACCACAGCCATACGTGCCAGAAGAGGAAGTTGAATCCCCAGCCCATGAACAGAAGCAGCAAATAGGCGCTCGACGAGGCTAGAATCGCTCGCCAGGCAAAGAGGATATCAGGGTCACTCCGGCCGCGAGTGATTCTTCGCGCTTCGAGTGTGTTTTGAGCAATACCGAGCCCCATCAAGCCGAATGCCACGGCCCCGACCAGACCCAACTCGCCGAGCAACTGGCCGTACAGATTGTGAAGCATCTTACCGGTGCCGAGGGCCTTGCCCGCGGAGCCCGGGCCGAATCCGAGCAGCGGGCGCTGCTCAAACAGGCCAAGCCCCTTCTCGAACCCGGCGTAGCGTAAGTTGCCTGCCGAATTACGCGCCGATTCCGCCCCCACACTCGGGTCGATGATCGTGAGGTATCGCTGTTGGTGTCTTTCCGGAAGCACTATCCAGACGGCTGCAAGGAGCGGGAGAGATATGACGAGCAGACGCCAGCGATGCGGTGAAGCGAGGCCGGCCAACGCGCCGGCCACAACGAAACCGCAAGCCCCCATTCGCGAAGCCGTCAACATAACGCAATATCCTGATAAACCAAAATAGCCCGCCAATAGGGCTCGCTTCCGCCAATCGGTCCACTCGAACCAGAAGATCCAGGCAAGCGGCAGCGCGCAGACGACAAGTCCGGCGAAGTCGTTGTAGTCGGAAAAAGTGACGCCAGGGGCTCTTAAACGCATTATCCCTTGGGTGTACCATACGGCGCCGCAATAGTACTCGCGCAGCGTGTGAAGCATGAACAACGCCATTACGCACACATATCCGCCAAGTATCTTCCGCAGGTCCCGCGTATCGCGCACCGACGTAACCAGCAAGACATAGAAGACGGCATACTTCACGTAGTTTTCAACGGTTGCCTGTCCGGATGCCTGATAGGGGCTTACTACCCAACTTGTGATCATCACCAGGATGAACCCGATGAGGTACCGGTGCAGCCGATTTCCACCAGGCAACTTGGGCCCGCTTACGAGCCAGCAGAGGATCGTGGCGATCATGTACATCCGCTCCAGGCGGATCGTCGCTAAGACCGGCCATATTTCAAATGGACGATGAACGAACAGCCACATGTATCCGATTAGGAGCCAGATCATCGTGTTAGCTGGAAACCTCGATATTGAAGAACGTCATCAGCGCGTATTGGCCGTCGACCTGTCGCATGTCGCCACATCGCCATGATCACCTTCGGCAATCTCTGATGGCTGCACGGTGTCTGAGATGCACATCATCTGAAACACCAGCGATTCAAACCGCTGTGCGATACTCGGCCCGGCGTAGTCCTCTTCGACGCGCGATCTCCCGGCAGCGGCCAACCGGCTGGCTAAATCACGGTCACTCAGTAAGCGATCGATCGCCTCGGCCAGGGCTGTTGGATCTTGTGGTTCGATGATCAGCCCGTGGACTCCGTCGTCGATCAATTCCTCGGCGCCGCCCACTCGCGTGGCAACCACCGGTCGCCCCGCCGCCATATACTCCACCAGGACATTGGGCAGACCTTCCGTATTAGAACATAGCACGGCGATGTCCAATTCGCCAATGAATTTCGGTATGTCGACCACGTGTCCGGGAAGCTCGACCCGGCCGGAAAGCCCCATATCCTCGATCTGCTTTTCGAGTTTTTCCCGCAGGCTGCCTTCCCCGGCGATGCGGAAAACGGCGTCCGGATGGCGCTTGGCGACCCGCCGCGCCGCTTCAATGAAGACCTCCGGCGCCTTTTCGCCGCGGAGATTGGCTACCATGCCGATTACGCGTGGCGAGCCGGCGTACCTCTCGGCCGAGAACGTCGGAATCTCGCGGAATTGATTTAGGTTGATGTCGTTCTTCAGAATCGTTACCGATTCCCGACGGGCACGCTCGACTTCGATCACCGATTCTTGACAGGCGCGGCAGTTGGTGATCGTCATGTCCACAAGATGGCTGTAGAGCCGCCCGGTCCACCGGTCGATCGACCCCATCCAATAGCCCATGTCGCGACGCGTACGGACCAGATACGGCACTCTTGCCAGCCAGCCGACCGGGATACCGAACAGCGTGCTGCCGGGTAGATCGAGATGCAGCACGTCGATCCGCTGTTTTCGCAGGAACCGCGCCAACTTCCAAGCATGGGCAAGGGCCGACGGACGCCGCATGGAGGTCAGGCCCAGCCAATGCACGGGGCAATCCTCCGGAAGCAAACTGGCCGCAAAATCAGTTCGCGGCGCGAGGATGTACAAGTACGGATCGATCTTCGAACGGTCAAGTTGGTTGATGATCTTCACCAACTGCGTCTCGACACCCGCTCGGTTGAGGTTGTCGATCATGAAACAGACGCGGATCGGCAAGGAATCGCGGCTTGTTGATTTGGATCGTATCATGAGTATGTCTTCTCAGTCGACGGCGAGAGGCGATGCGGTTGTTGTGGTTTCACCGGAAATCAACGGGGCGAGCAGCTTGCGGTAGGCTTCCGCCTGAGCGGCGAAAGAGAACTCCTTCTCGACTCGCCGTCGCCCTTCCGCGCCCATGGCCCGACGGTCTGCCGGATTGCTCGCCAACCGTGCGATCCGATCGGCCAGCGGTTCGGCCTCTCCCGGCGGCACCAGGTAGCCGTTAACTCCGTCTTCCACGGCCTCCGGAGTTCCGCCCACAGCGGTCGCCACGACCGGCACACCAGCGGCAAACGCTTCGAGCACGACGTTGGGGAGACCTTCCGTAAAAGAGGGCAGCACGAACAGATCGAAATGTGGGTAGAACTTATCCAGATCGCGAGCAAAACCGGGTAGCTGAAACTTATCGGCAAGTCCCTCGGATTCGATTCGGCCGGCAATATCATCTCGAAGAGGGCCGTCTCCGAAGAGCACGAACCCGACGCGAGGATGGTCCCGCACGATTTCCGCCGCCGCGTCGACCAGAAACCGATACCCCTTCTCG
>CAYYOX010000732.1:0-3733 GCA_964473065.1 uncultured Planctomycetaceae bacterium
CACCTGGCCGTCGGCGACCGTCGGATTCCCATAAGCGGCCGAACCGAGCCGGGCCGTCCACTTGACGTTCTCGGTCGTCGCCGGATCGATCCCTCCACCGCTGGGCCGCTTCTTGCCGGGCACGAATGCGTCGGGCAGTCCTTTCTCATCGGAGACCAGATTACGGTTATCCCGTCCACCCCACTGCGGCCAATCGCCACCCACCGCAGCCAGCGGCCAAGACACCAAACACAGCAACCCAAGCAAACACCATCCCGTACGGCCCTTGTCCATCGGTTTTCTCCTGACTGAGAGGAATTCGAAACAGCCCCAAGCTTAACGTGAGAGCCCCAGAGCTGTCAAATGCCGGGAGACGGACGGGGCGTTCGAATGGTTGACACCGATCAACGGCCCGTTATATTGAGGGGGAGTGGCAACTTCCGGGCCGTACAGTGACCCTTCGTTCACGAGGGCTAGACACCAGGACAACATACCATGCCGCCGACAACCGAGTTGAAGTACGACGTCTTCCTCAGCCACAGCTCGAAGGACAAGGCCGTCGTTCGCCCCATCGCCGAGCGACTCCGCGACGACGGGCTGCGCGTATGGTTCGACGAGTGGGAGATCAAGCCCGGCGACAGCGTCCCGGCGAAGATCGAAGAAGGACTAGAGCACTCCCGCGTCTTGATCCTCTGCATGTCATCCGCCGCCTTCGGTTCCGACTGGGCGGAGCTAGAGTCCGGCACCTTCCGCTTCCGCGACCCACTAAACAAAGACCGCCGCTTCATCCCCCTGCGACTCGACGACGCCCCCATCAAAGGCTCCCTAGCACAATTCCTCTACATCGACTGGCGCTCGCAGGACCGCGAGGCCGAGTGTGCCAAGCTACTAGAATCCTGCCGGCCAGATGGGAAGCCACGCACCGAAATTGCGGAGTCAGATTTGCACCCGACCCCCAATCCTGCGCCCCAACAAACCCACGACCTACGAATTACAATCAGCCCGACGCGCAACAAACTGCGCCAACTCGCGCAGATTCAGCTTCTGAATGCTGGCGAACGGCCCATCCTCATCGACAGTTGGTTCGTTGAGTGGAGTGATGAGAGCGCCCTGAACAGCTTGGAATGTGAACGAGGTACTCTTCCCGTTAGACTGAAAGATCACGAACGTGCTGACCTACTCGTTGATATTAGCGATCATCCGGTGGGAGAACTTGAATCTCTTGGAGTGTTTGATGCGGAACAAAGGCTCTGGCGCGCCGACGCTAAAGACCTTCGACGATTCGTTCACGTGGCAAAACTTCACGAACCGCCGAAAATCGACTCGCAACCTGACGAACCTGACGAGCCCAGCGAAGTTGCACTTCTTGTCTCCGTTTCCCGTGGGAACACAGAAGGCACAACGCGACTTGAAGTCAAGTTCACGAACCTTGGCCCCCACGACCTTGAGCCACATTCCTCGCAAGTGGAATGGAAATACGATCCGCCGCGCGAAATGCCTGAAGAACCTGGAGAACCTACGCTTGCGCTAAACGGTGGTTCAATTTCGCTGCAGTACGACAATCGCCGCAAGACTATCAAGCCCGATGAGAATGCTGTGTTCTTCCTAAGCTTGCGAGACCCATTACCACAATCGATCGTCGACGTACTCGCCGCCGATGTCCCGGATGAAAACCTCCGCGTTATGGTGAGTGCTTCCCGATGGGAATGGGCTGCCGTTTCAGACGAGGTTCCCGGTGCAATTCGCGACTTTGCCCGTGCTGTGCTCCGCGAGCTGCAGCAGACACCGTAACTTCACCTTCGACCAGATCATGAACGATCCTCACGGGTCGGCTGAAGGTCAAAGAAAAGCTCTCCTTGGTGATTCTGCCGTCGGAAGAACCGCAGTGTCGATGAGGCTCACCGGAGACCAGTATCACCCAACGGAAGCGGAATACTGGATGGGCCAGGCGGATGAAGAAAACGGGACAGGTCTGATATTGGCAAGCTCAAGATATCGTGACCCCGCGGAAGAGGACCTTTGGCGCCCTCCACGCCCATCACTGTGCTCTGGGCGTGCCACTCGGCCTTCAATATCAGTGATGTCCCCTTTTTCTGCTCGCAGAGTGTCCATCGCAAGGTCTCCACAGAGTAGTTCTGTCTTCCATCACCACGGTAACGATAGTTAGTGAGCATCGTCACGACCAAGTTTACCGGATTGGCAGACCAACGCGAGTGAACGTGGAAGAATCACAAATCGTAAACGAAGAAAACGAGGCGAAAAAGGGGTCAGAACTATTTTTTCAGAGCAGGTGGAACCAGCCATCGCGGAAAATAGTTCTGACCCCTTTTTCGAGGAGTATTTTGAATTCATCGAGATCTTCAACACTACGGCGGAGCCACTCAACCTGACCGGGTGGCGGTTGCGTAAGGGGTTTGATTACGACTTCGCACCCGGCACGATACTCGACGCCTGGTCGACCCTGGTGATCGTCTCGTTCGACCCGAGCGATCAGATCAAGCTCGACGCGTTCCGCACGGCCTACGGCATCGGTGCGGAAGTGACAATCACGGGCAACCCGAACGATACGCTCAGCGACACGGGCGAGCGGATCCAACTGCAACGGCCCGGCACACCGCCGCCGGACGATCCGTTGTATGTCCCGCACACGATCGAAGACGAAGTCGACTATCTGAGCACGTGGCACGCCACAACCGACGGCGGCGGTGATTCGCTGAACCGAACGGCCCGAACCGACTGGGGCGGCGACGCCTCGAGTTGGACGGCCGAATCGCCGACACCCGGCACGGCGGAAGCACTCCAGACAACCGGCGTGGCAGGCCGGTACGTGTTCTACAACAACTCGACCTTTGGCAACACGATCGCGACGGACAAGACGGCCCTACTGCCAGGCGAACAGGCCACGTTTGCCAACTACACCAGCTATGTCCACGGTATTAACGGAATCGTCATCGACATCGCGGGCATAGTGAATCCGGACGCGATCGATGAAAACGATTTTGCTTTCAAGCAGGGCAACGACGACACGCCGGGCAATTGGGCCGATGCCCCGGCGCCGGCGAGCATCGACGCAACGGCCAGCCGGATCACCCTGATTTGGCCGGACGGGGCGATCCGCAACACGTGGCTCGAGGTGACCGTATTGGCCACCGACGACACGGGTCTGACTGCGCCGGACGTGTTCTACTTCGGCAACGCGGTGGGCGAGACGGGTAACTGCATAACCTGCGCGGCGGTGGACGCCATCGATGTGCTCGTGACCCGCCACAACCCGCAGCCGTTCTTCAATCCGCCCGAGTTGGACAATCCGTATGACTTTAATCGCGACAGGCGAGTCAACGCGATCGACACGCTGATCGCGCGAGGCAATCAGACTTGGTCGGCTACGGAACTGACTCTGCTGGATCTGACCGGCGGAGGCCCAGCCGAGCTACCAAAGACGTTCACTCACGACATCGTTCTCGAACGAGTTGACGATCCGGAAGCGGGCAGCGGGCAAACTGCAGATCGAGAACTGGAGTGGCTCTACGAAGGGGAGGATTGGCAGATTCCCAGGCGCCGATCGAATAAAACCCGTGTCCTTCCGGCAGGCGTGCGTGAATTGTTTTGGGTGTAACCGGCGTTCCGCTGTGCAGTAAGGCGTTGTGGTATAGGGTGTTGCGGTGAATTGATGATGACAAAAACGGCCTCCTTGGGGTAAACTTGTAAAGGAATTACTTCCGGAATTCGTTTAGCCGCCGCCGGCACGGCGGTG
>CAYYOX010000733.1:0-3729 GCA_964473065.1 uncultured Planctomycetaceae bacterium
TAATGTTATGTGGAGTTTAAACTTATGTGAAGTTGGCCTCATCTCTTTCCTGTTTTTCCTTTAGTTCTTATCATTTTTCCAAACTGCCTCAGATATTACTGCACATAATTTTCTACCATGGCAACCTCCGAAGACCTCGATAATCGGGGCTAAAAAAGGAGGTCGTCATGGGATTAGAGCAGACATTTATGTGTCAGAAGACATTGGCAAAACTGCGGAGCGGCCCGTTAGGGCAGTTCCTGGACGGTTTCTGCACTTGGTTGGCCGAGCGTGGGTTTACTCGACATACCATCCGCTACCATTTATCGAACATATCTCATTTTAATGAGCATCTTGGCCGGCGAAGATCTTCGAATTGCAAATTTATCCGCCGTCAAGACGTTGAAGGATTTCTCGCGGCATATCCTTCCTTGTGCCGGCACCGGAGTTCACGAGAATCCCATTCGCGGCGAATGAGTTACTCGATTAACCGTTTCGTCGAGTATCTTTGTGATGAAGGACTGTTCGATCCGTCGCCGCGGCACGAACTCCATCAACCTCTTTTGGATTCCTACCTTGAGTGGATGAAGCATTATCAGCACGCTGCCGCCGGGACCCTTGAAGTCCGGGCACACTCTCTCACCCGATTTTTGCGATGGCTTGGTCCGGAGGCGACACCGGAAGGGTTGAGTACACTGAATCCGGCAGGTGTTGAGGCGTTCTTTCTGTCTCATGCTCAGGACGCGGGGCGAGCGGCCCGGCGATCAATGCAATCGGCTCTGCGGACTTTCTTTCGTTTCTGTCTTTATCAAGGTTATATTTGTGAGCCTCTGGATCACGCAGTTCCCACTTTGCGAACCTACAAGCTGGCCTCGGTTCCGCGCGGCCTGTCGGACGCCCAGGCCCAGCGGGTTCTTGAGTGCATCGACCGCAGGACCGAGGTGGGCCGACGGGATCACGCCATCGTTCAACTGCTCTATACTTACGGTGTTCGTGGCTGCCAGGTTCGCGCGCTCCGGCTGGAGCACATTGATTGGACCAGGAACCTTATCTTCTTCGAGGCATCCAATGGGGGCAAGGAAAGTCGTTTGCCCCTGACCCCCGAAGTCGGAAAGAGTCTGCTGGACTATTTGCGCGATGCGCGACCTCCCATCTCGTATCCTCATGTGTTTCTTACCTCGAGGGCCCCCTACCGTCCCTTCCCCCGTTCCGGCACCCTTTCCGCCGTCGTTGAGCGCCACATCCGGGCCGCGGGCGTCGAGATTCCGAGCAAGGGCGCTCATGCCTTTCGACATTGTTTTGGCACCCGAATGCTTAAGCAAGGTCATTCGCTCAAGGGGATTGCCGATGTCCTGGGTCATCGCCACCTCGGCACCACATTCATCTACACCAAAGTCGATTTTAACAGTCTGAAGCAAGTGGCCCTGGAGTTGCCCGAGGAGGTGGCGCGATGAGGGCATTGGAGTTTCAAAGTTGCCTTGCCCCCGAGATCCGGAGCTTCATCAGCCTACGTCAACTCTCCGGCACCGATTATTACAGCCAGGCGCTTTTACTGAGCTACTTCGACCGATTCTTGTCCGACGAAAAACTCAAAGAACCGCGAATGACCCAGCGGATCATCGATGGTTACCTGCAGTCCCTTTCGCACCTGACACCGCGCAGTCGCGGTAACCGTTTTTGCGTGGTGCGGCAGTTATGCCGATACCTCTGGCGAACCGACCCGCTCACCTATATCCCTGAGCCCATAAGATCTATCCCCTCACAATCGGCGCGCCAACCTTACATCTACAACGCGGCTGAAATCCGCTCCTTGCTGGCAGCGGCCTCGAAACTGCCGCCAACGGGTTCTCTTCGGCCCCTGACATACAGAACACTATTCAGCTTGCTTTACACCACCGGCATCCGGATCGGAGAAGCCATGGCCTTGAACCTGGAGGACTTTTATAGTATCGAGCAACGGATATATATTGCCAAAGGCAAGTTCCGCAAGGCTCGCTGGATACCCCTGAGTGATTCGACATCCAAAGCGTTACGGTCGTATGTGGATAAGCGCCTTCGTGTCAAACCAGACTCGGTGGATTCTCCTTTGCTGATAAATGAACGATCCCGCCGCTTGCACCACTGCACGGTTAACCGTACCTTTCGAGGATTGTTGAACCGATGCGATATCCCCCACGATAAACATACGGGTCCCCGCGTTCATGACCTGCGGCACACCTTCGCGGCGCATAGACTGCTTCAATGGTACCGGGACGGGGAAGATGTGAACGCGCGGCTGCCGTGGCTGGCGACCTATATGGGGCACGTGGATATCCATTCAACCCAGGTTTATCTTCGAGCCACGCCGGAATTGAGCGAGGAAGTCAGTCGACGCTTTTACAACCACTATCTCCAACGAATTAAAACCAATGGAGAAACACCATGAAACATCTACTGGCAAACTTTATGAAACGTTTATTCGCCCACTATCTGCCGATCCAAAAAGGACTTGCCGTAAATACGATCCTGGCTTACCGCGATACGATCAAACTGCTGCTATGCTATGCGGCGGATACTCTCAACAAAAGCGCCGATGAACTATGCGTCGAAGAGATTGACGAGTCGCTCGTGTTGGCGTTCCTTGATCATCTCGAAGATACCCGAGGTTGCTCACCACGAACACGCAATGCGCGGCTGGCGGCCATTCGTGTCCTATTTGCCTACATCGCCCGAGAGGAGCCTGCTCTGCTGCTCCAGTGTCAAAAAATTCGCACCATTCCTCTGAAAAGAACTGAACACAAAATGGTCGAATATCTCGAAGAAAACGAAATGCAGTCGTTGCTCAACACGGTGAATATCAACTCACGTACCGGAGTGCGCGACAAAGCGTTGCTTTTGTTGCTCTACAATACAGGCGCTCGCGTCAGTGAAATTGTGGAACTCAAAACTGACAACCTGCGCCTGCTGGGAACCGCCCAGGTTACCCTCATGGGCAAAGGCAAAAAATACCGCAGTTGCCTGCTGTGGCCCGAAACGGTTCAGGCTATACAAACATACTTCAAACACCGAGTCGCAAAAGAGCCGGGAACCGAACAGGTCTTCCTCAATGCCAACGGAGTGCCTGTCACACGCTTCGGCGTTCGACACATCATCCGAAAATATGCCGAATCAGCCCAAATAAAATGTCCTTCGATTGAGACCAAGGCCGTTAATCCGCACACCATCAGGCATACCACGGCCATGCATCTGTTAAGGGCCGGCAACGATGTCAATATGATCAGCTATTGGCTTGGACACGCCGACATCAACACAACACATGTCTACATTGAAATTGACATGGAAATGAAACGGAAAATGCTCTTGAAGACAAAAGCTCCGAACGTCAGTGATAAAATGCCATGGCAGAAACCAAACGTACTAAAGTGGCTCGATTCACTCGAAAACCCGGCCAAATTATGTGCAGTAAAATAGAGAACGAACCAAACGGCGGAAAGGAAATCAAGGATGAACTTCACATAAGTTCAAACTCCACATAACACTATTTATGTTGAGCTCAACATAATAGATGGTTTGATAAAATTATTACATGGTGGATGAGAAAGCTATATTTTTCATGGGTTTCCTTCAGTGCCTGAAAAATTATTCGGATGACCTGTCTCTGATTGAATCTGAAGGATCTGTTGTTGGTTCGACAGATCAGGTGGTAGGGGTAAATATTCTGAATGACTCGCAGTGGACGTCCCATGCAGATGGATATGCAAAGTCGTTGCC
>CAYYOX010000734.1:0-2099 GCA_964473065.1 uncultured Planctomycetaceae bacterium
CCGGCATCAGCCCTTCGATCTCCATCTCGCAGAAGACCACCGGCAAGAGCCCTCGCTCGACCGTCGGCACGATCACCGAGATTTACGATTATCTGCGGGTGCTCTATGCCCGGGTGGGCACGGGGCATTGTCCCGAGTGCGATCGGCCCATCACGGCCCAGACCCGAGAGCAGATTCTCCAGCGGATCAACGCTCTGCCGAGCGGCACGCAGTTTTCCGTCCTGGCCCCCTTGATCCGCGGTCAGAAGGGCGAATATCGCGACCTGTTCGAGGACCTGCTGAAACAGGGCTTCGTGCGCGCCCGGGTCGACGGCACAGTGGTCGGTTTGAGTGACGACCTGCGCTTGGACCGCCAGATGCGGCACAACATCGAAGTGGTCGTCGATCGGCTCACCGCCGGCGAGCAGGCCCGACCTCGTCTGGCCGAGTCGGTCGAGTTGGCCCTGAAACTGGGCGACGGCAACCTGATCGTGGCGTTGGAAGAGAACCCCGAGGACATCCACCTTTCGGCCCATTATGCGTGTACGCACTGCCAACTCAGTTTCGAGCCGCCCAGCCCTCAGTTGTTCAGCTTCAACAGCCCGCGAGGCATGTGTCCTAAGTGCGACGGGTTGGGCGAAATCTACAGCTTCGACCCCGAGCTGCTGATCCCCGACCCGAGCAAGTCGTTCCAACAGGGTTGCATCGAACTGGTCGGGCGTTGGCGGAAGATGGGGCGTTGGAAGCGGCACATCTATCGCGGCGTGGCCGAGTTGCTCGAAAGCAAGCATGGCCACGAGTCGGGGACCGTGCTGGAAAGCGCCTGGGAAGAACTCGACGCGAAGCTGCAAGACGGACTGCTTCACGGTACGGGCGACGCCCACATCACGTTCACCTGGCGGAGCGGGCCGTCCGGTTACAAATGGGGCGGCCAGTTCGAAGGCATCGTCCCCAAGCTCCTCTCGCAATACCGAAGCACCAAGAGCCGACCCCAGCGGCGACAACTCGAGAAGTACATGAGCGTGGTCGGCTGTGCCCATTGCCATGGCCAACGGCTGAACCCTCAAGCCCGGGCCGTAACGCTTACGACCGCCTCGCCGCAGTTTGCAGACCAGCCTCAGCGCTCCTTGCCCGAGGTGAGCAACCTGCCGGTGACCGATGCCGAGGAATTCTTTCAGGCGCTGGTGCTCGACAAGACGGGCCAGATCGTGGCCGCCGAGGCGTTGAAGGAGATCCGCGGCCGGCTGGGGTTCTTGAAGAATGTCGGGCTCGATTATCTCGCGCTCGCCCGGACCGCGCCCACGCTGGCCGGCGGTGAGATGCAGCGGATTCGGCTGGCCGGGCAAATCGGCTGCGGGCTGGTCGGCGTGCTGTATATCCTCGACGAGCCGTCGATCGGCCTGCACTCCCGCGACAACGATCGGCTGCTGGACACCTTGGCCCAATTGCGCGACCAGGGCAACACGGTCGTGGTGGTCGAGCACGACGAAGAGACCATGCGGGCGGCCGACCACATCATCGACTTCGGGCCCGGGCCGGGGATCCGCGGCGGCGAGGTCGTGGCCGTCGGGTCGGTCGACGACCTGACCGCCGAGCCGAGAAGCGTAACGGGCCAATACCTATCCGGGCAGCGACAGATCGAAGTTCCCAAGCAACGCCGCAAGTGCAATGGTAAGCAACTGGTCATCCGCGGCGCGGAGCAGAACAATCTCAAGAAGATCGACGTCGAGATCCCCCTGGGGACGTTCATTTGTGTGACCGGCGTTTCCGGCTCGGGCAAGAGTTCGCTGGTTAGCGACATCCTGGTCGAGGCCTTGCGTCGCGATCTGAACTTCGGGCTGGGCCAGCCGGGCGTGCATGAAACGATCGAAGGGCTGGAGCACCTCGACAAGATGATCGCCATCGACCAATCGCCCATCGGTCGCACGCCGCGCAGTAACCCGGCCACCTATATCAAGCTGTTGGACGAGATCCGCAGCCTCTTCGCCCAAATGCCCGAGTCGAAACGCCGCGGCTATAAACCGGGCCGATTCAGCTTCAACGTCGACGGCGGGCGGTGCGAGGGCTGCGACGGCAACGGGTCGAACAAGCTCGAGATGGACTTCCTGGCCGATATCTGG
>CAYYOX010000734.1:2109-3722 GCA_964473065.1 uncultured Planctomycetaceae bacterium
GTGAAGGACATCGCTTCAATCGCGAGACCTTGCAGATCCGATTCAAGGGCAAGTCGATCGCCCAAGTCCTCGAAATGGATATCCAAGAGGCGCTCGAACATTTCGAGAACATCCCCAAGATTCGCCACAAGCTGCAAACGCTGCACGACGTGGGGCTCGACTACATGAAGCTCGGGCAGCCCTCGCCCACGCTCTCCGGCGGCGAGGCACAACGCGTCAAGCTGGCCCGCGAACTGGTCAAGAAAAGCACCGGGAAAACGCTCTATCTCTTGGACGAGCCGACCACCGGACTGCACTTCGCCGACATCGAGTTGCTGCTGAAGGTGTTGCACGATTTCGTCGACGCGGGCAACACCGTGCTGGTCGTCGAGCACAACCTGGACGTGATCAAGACGGCCGATTGGATCATCGACCTCGGCCCGGAAGGCGGCAGCGAGGGTGGCCGGGTCGTCGTCGCCGGAACGCCCGAGAAGGTTGCTCGGTGCAAGAACTCTTACACGGGCAAAGCACTGCACCACTTGCTCAACGGCCATGCCGCGGCAGGAACCGGGAAGCGTCCGGCGGCCGCAACCAAATCGACTCGCCGCGTCCAAGAGGCCACGATGATTCGAGTCCGCGGCGCCCGGCAGCACAACCTCAAGGGCGTCGACGTCGATATTCCCCGCGACCAGATGACCGTTTTCTGTGGCCCCAGCGGCTCGGGCAAGAGTTCCTTGGCCATGGACACGATCTATGCCGAGGGACAGCGGCGCTATGTCGAGAGCCTCAGCTCCTACGCCCGGCAGTTCGTCGGCCAGATGCAGAAACCCAAGCTCGATCACATTGAGGGCCTTTCGCCGGCCATTGCCATCGAGCAGAAGCACACGGGCCAATCGCCGCGCAGCACAACCGGCACCGTGACCGAGATCTACGACTACTTGCGAATCCTCATGTCGCGGCTAGGCAGCCCTCATTGTCCCGACTGCGACATTCCCATCGGCACGCAATCGGCCGACGAGATCATCGCCAAGGTGATGGACCACCCGACCGGCACGCGGTTGTACCTGATGGCCCCGCTGTCGATCCAGGTGGGTGAGCAGTACGAGACGCTGTTCGAAGAGATCCGCGGCGCAGGTTACGTGCGAATTCGTATCGACGGCGTAACCCATTCGACCGACGACCTGCCTAAGATCGACCGACGGCGAAAGCACGAGGTGGAAGTGCTCGTCGATCGCGTAACGATTCGCCCCGACGCCCGGTCGCGAATCGCCGACAGCGTGGAAAACTCGCTGTCGCTGGGCCGTGGCGTGATGCACACCGCCGAGCCGAACGACGAGGTATCGGAACCCAACTGGCCCGTGAAGGTCCACAGCCAGCACTTCGCCTGCGACCAATGCGGACGGAGTTTCGAGCCCCTTTCGCCGCACAACTTCTCGTTCAACAGCTCGCTGGGCTGGTGTCCCGACTGCGAGGGCCTGGGCACCGAGACGGGCACCAATCCGGCCGCCTTGCTGCACGACCCGAAGCTCACCTTGGCCGAAGGCGCCGTGGCGTTGTGGCCGAACGTCGGCAGCGGACTCTTCGAGGCCATGCTCAAGAGCTTCTCCGCAGCCACAGGCGTGCCCATCGACATC
>CAYYOX010000735.1:0-3720 GCA_964473065.1 uncultured Planctomycetaceae bacterium
ACAAGGCGAGAATTTCTGATACATTCAGAGTTATCTAGTTCTTCAATCTCTAGACCTGAACTACGAGGCAGCGCAGCACCTGAGACGATTTGGCGACCCTAAGCGGTAGCAAATTGTCTTGCGGCGCGTTCTTTGGTTGGCTTTGTTGCTGAAGTCAACTTCCCAAAACTCTTGCAGACGGAGATGTTCTGCCTCTGTTGTGATAACTGGACTTTTACAAAACGCGAATTCAACCTCCCCTTTCCCTTTAGGAAAGGGAGGACCAATTTGCAAATAAGAAGAAAGATTACGCGTCTTAAAAACATTTCCCAATAACCTTAGCCTTTAATCGCTCTGGCTCGCTCCTTGGCGGGACGCGTCACGGGCGGGGGGATCAGCAACGAAGGAGTCCATCATGAGAACGTTTCGTAACATCTTGTTTGCGGCGGCAGTGATTATGGCTGTCGGTTTTGCCGGCTCGGCCCAAGCGGCCTTGGTCGGCTATTGGCCTTTCGACGAGCTCAATGGCACGACCACGCCCAACGGCGGAATCGGCGGAACGGCCCGGGACGGAACCGTGCTCGGCGGGGCCGTGCTGGAGAGCAATGTCAGTGACGGGACTATCACCCGCGGCAGCGCCATGCTCTTCGACGGCGTCGACGATCAGGTCGAGATCTACGACGGCGTGACGAAGATGCACCCCGGGGCGGCCTATACCGTGGCCGCCTGGATCAAGAGCACCGGCGAAAACCAGGCCTTCATGGGCAAGGACCGCGACGGCATCTGGGAGCAAGGCGCGAGTTCCTTCTTCACAAACTGGACCTTTGAACCATGGTTGTGGAGAAACCTGACCGGGAAGAACGATTGGTACATCGGATGGAACCTCGATGGTGGACCTCAGCCCGATGGATCTTGGCAAGGGACGCCGCCCACCGACGGGACCTGGCACCACGTCGCGATGACCAACAGGGGCGATGGCGGAGCAAACAGCTTGGCAAAGGTCTACATCGATGGAGTAGACGTCAGCGCTTACAACACCACCTGGTAGACGATAGATCCCGGTAACATCGTGCGGATCGGAAACTCCGCGTGGCATCCCTTCCCTGAGAATAACGATCCGGGGGCCGGATTCTTCACCGGGCACATCGACGATGTGGCCATCTACAACCAAGCCCTCTCCGGCGACCAGATCCAGACCTTGATGAACAGCGGCCCGCAGGACTTTACCGTCCCCCAAACCACGGCCGGGCCCGTGTCGCTCGCGGGTGTCGACGTGACCCAGGAGCAATACTGGGATTGGGGCGCTCACGGCCTCTTGTACGACAACCCCAATGGCTGGGCGATCCTCGACTTTGACCTCCAAAGCGCAGGTCTGGATTACACCGAATCGGAGGAAGCCATTTTCACGGCCGAGCAGCCCTTGTCGCTCGGCGGGCTGATGGAGTTGGTCTTCACAATCAAGTCGGAGAACCTGTTCAACTTCAACCTGGGCAAGTTCCGGCTCTCGGTCACCACCGACGACCAGGTCGAATTCAGCTCTGCCTTTGGAGGAGACGGCAACTGGATTGAACTCACCCCGCTTAGCGCCGAAAGCGCCAACGGAACCATACTGGACATCCTCGGCGACAACTCGATCCTGGCCAGCGGTCCCGACCCGGCCACTGAGATCTTGACGGTCACGGTCTGGACCGATATCGACAACATCACCGGCTACCGGCTGGAAGCGCTGGAAGACCCGAGTTTTCCCAGCGACGGTCCGGGTCGCTTAGGCGACCCCAACATCGGCAACGGCGGCGACGGCAACTTCGTCCTCTCGTACTTCGGCGTCGAGGCGGCATTGGTGCCCGAGCCGACCACCTGGGCCATGCTCGGCGGTCTGCTGGTAAGTTGGCTGGCTTTCCGGAAGCGAAGACGAACGGCATCCTGAGCGTCAAACTCCCTCTCCCTTTGGGAGAGAGAGAACGATTCACCCAAGCTAAAGCACGGGTCGAGATACGAGCCGCCCGGATCATCCCCGGCGGAGCCCTAGGCGCCATGGGCGAGCCGGTTGCCGAAGACTATATCCCCGCTCACTATAGCTGGCAAACCCGCCTCTTTGGGTTGGCCAGTCAGTGACACGCCCACACGGCCGAGTCGTTATAGCCCATTCGCGCACGAAACACACCCCAGACCTACGCTTCTTGCCTTGAGGGCCGGTTTCTGCTAGACTGAGATCATGCGCGGTTTTGTCGAGTCCCGGTCCGGTCGGCGGCAGGGGCTTACGCTGGTTGAACTCCTGGTGGTGATTGCGATCATCGGCATTCTGATCGGGTTGTTACTGCCCGCCGTTCAGGCGGCCCGGGAAGCCGCCCGCTTGACGCAGTGCCAGAACAATTTGCGGCAGTGTGGCATAGCCCTGCACCAGCATCACGAGGTGTACGGAAGATTCCCGCCCGGGCAGTTCAACCACATGGCGATGGATCCGTGGGAACCGGTTTATTGGAACCGGTTTATTGGAACCGGGCATGCTGGTGGCAGCCGATTCTGCCTTACGTCGAGCAACGATCGCTCTACGACTCGATTGTCAGATACTGGCCGCCCGGCGGGAGTCCGCCCGCGCCGGTTCGGTGGTGGATCACCTATGCCACCGACGGCGATCCGGCGGGCGGCGTGGGTAGAAACACGGTTGTCTTGCTGGATTGCCCACCATCCCTGGGGATTCTTGCTGTAAACTGCCTCTGTGCGGCCGGCGGACTGATTGTAGTCGTTCAACCGGGCGGATTCGGTCAAGTATGGAAAGGATTCGCCCCGGATCTGCAACGTGTGGTCGCAATCAAGGTGCCTCGCCCAGCGGTAATCACTGCCACAAAGTGGCCGACACTCACATTCGAGTGACGGTTAATCCTTCTTGCGCAACTCTTTGGGAGTCCCGCTCTCACCGTGCGCCTTGGTCTTATGGCACGTGATACAGATGTTGCCCGGACGGACCATCCAGATTGAATCTCGGGCCGTTTGCTCCTGCTCTTCGGTGAGCTTCTTTGCTTTGGCGAAGGGCTTGCAGATCTTCTCGTGCTCGCTTCCGGGACCGTGGCAGACCTCACAGGTGGTTCCGGCCAGATTGGGAGTCGACTTGATGTCTTTGAATCCCGAGGGTTCGCCATGGCCTGCCGAGTGGCACTCGAGACACTTGGCATCTGCTTGATACTTCTTGGGGAGAAGTTCAAACGACTTGGAGTGTTTGTCCTTCTTCCAGGTCATAAACTGTTCAAAGTGGCACGAGGCGCACTTCTTGGATCCGATATACTCCTGGCCTTCAGGCGGAGCGGGCTCGGCATCTTCCGCCACCGCGACGGTTGCGGACCCCGAGATCAACACCACACCCAACACAGCGACAATCGTCACCCCAACTACAGTTCGCGTCCACTTGTACATAGTCGTTCCTTTCTCCTGATGTTCTGCGCTATGCAACGCAGCCTAACACAAAGGGCAGAATGCCCGGCCGACCACCATGGTCGTCTCTAGTCCTGTTCTGCGCACGGTTCTGCTGAACGGTTGTCATCAATCGCACAGCCTTAAACCCGGCCAGTTTAGCTAAATAATTCCGGACCGTCAACAAGCCCAGCGAAAATAACTTTCCGTGGACTTCCCCCTTGAACGAAACATCTTCGGGCATGGTTCCCCACCGAAGCTAGGGGTTATGGCCCACTGTCCGTGGAACTCGAAGTCGGATGCCTCGAACCGTCTGGGGTTCTGGGCTGTAGG
>CAYYOX010000736.1:0-3712 GCA_964473065.1 uncultured Planctomycetaceae bacterium
GATCTTCACCATGGGCGATCGCGCGGCGGGATCCGAGGAGGCCCAATTCGTCATCGCCTTCGATCTTAAGACTCGCAAAGAACTCTGGGCCACGCGCATCGGACCGCCGCACACGGACGGCGGGCCGCGATGCACGCCAACCGTCGATGGCGACCGTCTCTACGCAATCGGAACGAACGGGGACGTGGTCTGCCTGGACGCCGCCACGGGAGACGTTGGCTGGCGGAGGAACTTCGTCGATGACTTTGACGGCAAGTTCATGGCGGTGTGGAAGTTCAGCGAGTCGCCGTTGGTGGATCAAGACCGGCTCATCTGCACGCCCGGCGGTCCCGAGGCGACGATGGTCGCGCTGGACAAGCACAACGGCGAAGTGATCTGGAAATGCGCCATTCCCGACCTCGGGGAGAAGGGGGCCGATGGCGCTGGTTACTCGTCTGCGGGGGTCGCCGAAATCTGCGGCGTGCGTCAGTACGTGCAAATGGTCGGTCGCGGCCTGATCGGAGTGGAAGCCGCGACGGGGCGTTTCCTCTGGGGATACAATCGCATCGCCAACAATGTAGCCAACATTACCTCTCCCGCGGTACGCGGCAACCACGTTTTCGCCACGACGGCCTACAACACGGGCAGCGTGCTGCTGAAGATCAGTCGTCGCGGCGAGGCTTTCCAGGCCGACGAGGTCTACTTCATGCACTCCAAGGACTTCCAAAACCACCACGGTGGAATCGTTCTGTTGGGCGACTATGCCTATGGAGGCCACGGTCCGAACCGCGGCGACCCGACCTGCATCGAGCTGGCGACCGGCGAAGTCGTGTGGAAGGAACGCGCGCCGGCGAGAGGCTCGGCGGCCGTTCTCTACGCCGACGGCCACCTGATCTATCGTTACGATCGCGGCGAGGTGCTGCTGATTGAGGCCTCCCCGGAGGGCCTGAAGATCAAGGGACGTTTCGAGGCGCCGGTAGACGAAGGGCCCGCCTGGCCCCATCCCGTCATACACCAGGGCAAGCTTTACCTTCGCCACGGCAACCTGCTGCTGTGCTACGACCTTCGCGCATCGTAGTCGCGAGACCTCGTGGTTGCATTCGTTTGGTCGCGGTTGTAGAATATCTGGCCGTGGGGATCTACGAAATCCACAAGGCAGCAATCGTCTCCCGGAAAGGTCGCGCGATGATCCGAATAGCGTTTCCGCAGTGCGGTCGGGTGAACTCCAGGCGAGTTTGCGAAATCCTAGCCGGACTGCTGGTCGTCCTCGGCGCCTCGTTACCCACTACTTTGGCGATGTCGCCGGTGGCGGGCGTGGAAGAGATTATCTTTGCCGCCCGACAGGTAGGCAGCGACGGACACTGGTACGCTAACTTCGCGTACAATGCATTCAACGAAAACGATAAACTCTACCGGGCCGGAGGACGGTTGTGCAGACTGAACCTGAAGACCGGCAACGTCACGATGTTGGTGGAGGACCCGAAGGGCTCGGTACGAGATCCCCAGGTACACTACGACGCCGGCAAAGTGCTGTTCTCCTACCGCCGAGGCGGATCGGACTATTTCCACCTTTACGAAATCAACGTAGACGGAAGCGGGCTTAGACAACTGACCTCGGGGCCTTACGACGACATCGAGCCGACCTACCTGCCCGACGGGCGCATCATGTTCTGCTCGAGCCGATGCAACCGTTGGGTCAATTGCTGGTATACCCCGGTTGCCATTCTACAGTGCTGTGACGCCGATGGGACGAACATCCATCCGATCTCTGCAAACATCGAGCATGACAACACCCCCTGGCCGCTGCCCGACGGACGCATTCTCTACACGCGTTGGGAATACGTCGACCGCAGCCGGGTCGGCTTCCATCATCTCTGGACGGCCAACCCGGACGGGACCGGGCAGATGGTCTATTACGGGAACATGCGCCACGGGACCTTGATGATCGATGCCAAGCCGATCCCTGGCAGCAACAAGGTGGTAGCCGTCTTCTCACCCGGCCATGGCCGGAAAGAGCACGCCGGGGCGATTGCCATCGTTAGTCCGAAGGCCGGTCCGGATGAGGAAGCCGCCGCGATGTACATCAGCGATGACGCCGATTATCGGGATCCTTATCCGTTGTCAGAGGATTGCATCATGGTGGCCCAGGGCCCGCGGCTCTTGGTCATCAGCGGCAGCGGGCAAACTCGCGAACTCTACCGCCTGCCGGATGACCTTGTCCGCGCGGGGGTGGAACTCCATGAGCCCCGGCCGCTGAGGGCGAGACGGCGGGAACCGATTATCCAGCCGCGAACGGCCCCCAAGCAGGCAACCGGGCGGCTGATACTGAAGGACATCTACGTCGGGCGACGGATGGAGGGCGTTCGCCAAGGTGAGATCAAGAAGCTGCTGGTGCTCGAAACCCTGCCCAAGCCGATCAACTACAGCGGCAAGATGCCCCCGATGAGCTTCGGCGGGACCTATACTCTGGAGCGAGTCGTGGGCACCGTCCCCGTCGAGGAGGATGGTTCGGCCTACATGGAGCTGCCCGCGCTGCGGAGCTTCTTGTTCGTGGCCCTGGACGAGAACGGCAACTCGGTCAAACGGATGCACAGTTTCCTGACCGTGATGCCCGGCGAGACGACCAGTTGCGTCGGCTGTCACGAGCAGCGGACGCAGACCCCGTTGAACGCCGGGCAAGGCACCGTAGAGGCTTTGCGCCACCCGCCCCGGAAGATTACGCCGCTTGCCGGCATTCCGGAGGTGTTCGATCATCCGCGGGATATCCAGCCGATCCTGGACAAGCATTGCGTCGAGTGCCACGACTACGACCGTCGGGAAGGGGGCGTAATCTTGACCGGCGACCGCGGGCCGATCTTCTCGCACAGCTACTTCACGCTCACTGCCGGACTCTACGTTTCCGACGGACGGGATCGGCTCAGCACGAATCTTCCACCCAGATCGATCGGCACCTCGGCCAGCCCGTTGATGAAGATGCTCGACGGGAGCCATTACGACGCCCGGCTTTCGGCCCACGAGCAGGACATGATCCGCTACTGGATCGAATCGGCGGCGCCCTATCCGGGCACGTACGCGGCCTTGGGCGCCGGGATGATCGGCGGGTTCCCCCGCAGTGTGCTGGATACCAGCGACCGGAAGTGGCCCAGTTCGATCTCCGCGGCCCAGTCCATCCGCCGCCGCTGCACCGCCTGCCACGACCGGTCGATGCCCGTGCCACAGTATCTTTCCGACAACCTCGGGCTGGTGCTCTCGAACCCCGATTTCAACGACGTGCGGATCCGGTTCTCACGACACCTCTTGTTCAATCTCTCACGGCCCGAGAAATCGCTGATTCTGCTGGCCCCCCTGGCCAGAGAAGCCGGCGGCTACGGCATCTGCGCCCCGAAGACCACGGACGGCCGTGCGGGCGAGGAGGCCGTCTTCGTCGACACGGCCGATCCGGACTATCAGAAGATCCTGGCCCTCTGCCGCGCCGGCAAGGAGCACCTGGAGCGGATCAAGCGATTCGACATGCCGGGCTTCCGCCCCGCGGAGGCGTACGTCCGCGAGATGAAGAAGTACGGAATCCTCCCAAAGGATCTCCCCGAGAACGCCGCCATCGACGTCTACGCAACCGACCGCGCCTACTGGCGCTCACTCTGGTGGCAACCCGATGCCGCCGCCACCCACGGCCCGTAGCGTGTGTCGATGGTCGACGGCGTCCTTTGTACGCGGGTGGCACGGACACTTTGCG
>CAYYOX010000737.1:0-3707 GCA_964473065.1 uncultured Planctomycetaceae bacterium
GAATCAGCATGAACTCGACGTCCCACGTGGTGGGAATCGGTTGAAATTCGGCGGCCGACGCGTATCCAAGCACTACGCCGAAAGCCACGATCGTTTTCCACAAAACGTTCATCGTCCCCGTAGCTCCTTGGCACGGCGGACCAGATCGAGGAACTCGGTTCGGTATCCGCCCGGGTCGTCGCCGATCGCGCCGGCGGCAAACTCCTCGACCGCCGAGAGGCTTACTTCGCCACAGTACTTCGACCCTCGAAGCACCATGCCGAACGAAGCTACGGCTGAGGCGAAACGCAAATCGGGCGACGCCTCGGCAAACGCCTTTTCGGAATCTTCGAGGGTCCGCTCTAAGAGCGTGCTTTCGGTCGCCTCGGGCAGCTTGTAGCGGAGTTTCAGTGTGAGCAGTTCCCCGTTGCCGGCCGCTTCGCTGAGCGGTTTCTCGGGCTGGGTTTGATACTTCAGCCCTTCGCCGCCCGCGCCGGAACTGGCCTGGCCGTCGGCCGGCACAATCTCATACAAGGCTGTGACCGTGTGCCCGGCCCCGATCTCGCCGGCGTCCTTCTTGTCGTTGTGGAAATCAGCCGCGGCCATGGTTCGATTCTCGTAGCCGATCAATCGATACTGCTTCACCTCGGCCGGGTTGAACTCCAGTTGCAGCTTCACGTCCTTGGCGATCGTCATCAGGCTGCCGGTCAGTTGCTCCATCAACACCTTTCGGGCCTCTCGCAAGCTGTCGATATAGGCGTAGATGCCGTTGCCCTTGTCGGCCAGCTTTTCGAGCTTCGCGTCCTTGAGGTTCCCCGTGCCGAATCCCAACACGGTCAGAAACACGCCCGTCTTGGCCTTGTCTTGGATCAGTTTGACAAGCTGGTCGTCGTCGGTAATGCCCACGTTCAGATCGCCGTCGGTGGCCAGGATCACGCGATTGGTGCCGCCGTCGATGAAGTGGCTGGTGGCCCGATCGTAGGCCAACTGGATGCCCGCACTGCCGTGCGTCGAGCCGCCGGACGAGAGCGAGTTGATGGCCGCGAGGATCGTTTCTCGCTCGTGGCCGCCGGTCGATTCGAGCTTCACTCCCGCGTCGCCCGCATAGGTCACAATCGCCACGCGGTCGTCTTCGCCGAGTTGCTCGACCAGCATGGCCATGGCCTGCTTGACCAGCGGCAGCTTATTGCCGTCGCTCATCGAGCCGGACACATCCAGCAGGAAGACCAGATTGCTGGGCCCCCGTTGGTCTCGCTCGATCTCGCGTCCCTTGATGCCGATGCGAAGCAGTCGGTGCTCTGTGTTCCAAGGACAGCCGGCCAGTTCCATATTGACCGAGAAGGGCACATCGCGTTGCGGCAGCGGATAGTCGTATTTGAAGTAGTTGACCATCTCCTCGACCCGCACGGCCGCGGGCGGCGGCAGCCTCCCGTCTCGCAAGAACCGCCGCACGTTGGCATACGAGGCCGTATCCACATCGATCGAAAAGGTCGAAAGCGGCTGCTGTCTGGCCGAAAGGAACGCGTTTTCCACAATCGGCTCGTACTGCTCCGTGCCGGGGGCTTCGGTTAGGGTTTCCCGCGTCGGCTTGTTGACGCCATAACCGTCTCGTATCAACTTCGCGTAATGAGTATACTGCCGAACGGGCAACTCGTGGGTTACGCCTGACTCGACTACGTCTCCCAAGCTGAGTGAACTGAGTCGTTCGAGATCTTCTTTTTTTCCCTTCAAGATGAGCCCGCCGCCGGCAAGACCCTGCAGACTTTCCACCTTACTAATCGAGCCTTTGCTGCCGGCGGAGAATGTCACCTTGGGGACATGGGCACTGGCCGGTCCGGGCGGAGTGACCCTGCGGTTAACGACCACGGGCATCCCATCCTTGCTCGGCGTATGTGTCGTCCCGGCAATCATCCCGCCATGCCGGTCGCCCCCTACATTTCTGCTCCTCGCGATATCTGCCGTCAGGCCATAAGCATCCGATCTCGCGCGGCCGGTTAGTTGAATTCGTTGTTTCGGCTCGGAAAGTGCAAGCCGGCTCTGTTCGGACGGGATGCTCGTATCGGCTGAGAACACCCCGGGCGATTGCATGCCCACCAATGCCTTTTGGCCATTACCATTTTCGTACAAGTCGCTGACGACTATCCCAGACGATTCTCGTATGGTGACAATTCTTGGCACATGGGCCTTTCCGGTTGTTGTAATTGCAGGCCGATAGGTGACCGTCGCTGGTTGCTGATCGGACGATTCCGCGATGCCCTCGGTTGAGCCTGCCGGAGGGGTCGAGGTTGGCGACCAATTCTGGGCCAACTCGCTCTGTCGTGCCTGCTGTGAAGTGGCCGCGAGATAGAGGGGAATCGCCGCGATCAGCAAACCGGCGGCCACGGCGACCAGTCGCCGTATTCGATAGCGGGAGGATCTTACGCGGGTAGACGGTCGCGCTGGCGTGCCAAGACGCCGCTGAACCGCCTCGCGCAGGGCCGGCGACGGTTTCGCACTCGGGCCGAACCGGCCGGCCGCCTGAACGTGATCGGCCAGGGCGCCGGTCTGATCGACCAACTCGCGTGCCGCCGCATCGCGGGCCAGTTTGGCCTCGACGGCCGCCTGCTCGCGCTGGTCAAGTTGCCCCAAAGCATGGGCCGTCAGTTGAGCCTCGTCGAGCTCGCGTTGATCAGGATTTTGATGATTGCCGTTCATAATCGCACCTCGTTAGGTAAGCGGGTCCGTCAGGGCAAGCCCTGACCTACACCCGAGTTCTTTTTCCCCTTTTCGCGGGTGGCACGGACACTTTGCCGGAAAACGCGTTGCCATTGGATAACGTTTGTTCGGCAAATGTGTCCGTGTGGCGCAGCCACAAGAGGACGACAGCCCGCCCCCGATCCTCTTGTCGCTTCGCGACACGGACAGTTCTCCGAACGAGTTCACTCCGATGGCAACGTCCTCCGCGGAGAACTGTCCGTGCTACCCGCTATTTCTTTCTTTTTCCCCTTTTCTTCCTTTTCCCCTTTTTCCTCCCCTTCCTTGGTCGTGATGCCCAGCAGTTGGCGGATCGACGGGTCGGATCGCAGTTGCTTCAGCCCTCGATGCACGGCCAAGCGGATACTTCCCTCCGTGCGGTCGGTGATTCGGGCGATTTGCTTGTAGGCAAACCCTTCGGACCACAACAGCACGGCCTCGCGCTGGGTCGGGGCAAGTTGCTCGACCAGGCGGTTGATTCGGTGGTAGGCCTCCTGCTTCTCCGCGGCGATGGCCGGGTCGAGTTCACGACCGGCACAAGGCTCGTCCAGCGGCGCGGTGCGCGTCCGGCTGCGCAACAAGTCGATCGCCCGATGGCGGCAGGCCGTAAACAGCCACTGCGGCAAACGGTCCTGCAACAGCTCGGGCTGTTGGTCGCAGAGTTTTAGGAAGACGTGCTGGACCACATCCCGGGCGGCCTCGTCATCGTTGAGCAACCGGCCGGCGAAGCGCGTTAATCGGGCCTCGTACGCCCGAAGCGCCGCAAGGACCCAATCTCGCTTTTTCTCGCAACTTCCGTTGGCCATCGGTCTTCCCGTCTGCCTGCGATCCACCCGTATAACGGCGAAGTCGGGCTTTTGTTACAGGAAAAATCCGCACAAGGAGAAGGTTTTCGGACGAAACAACATCTCCCCCGACCAAGCTGTGGGGGTTCAGGGTTCAGAATCTACGTACAAACGTTATTCTCAACACAGCAACCATGAACCCTTAACCCT
>CAYYOX010000738.1:0-3692 GCA_964473065.1 uncultured Planctomycetaceae bacterium
GATGCGTTTCTAAGAAAAACAACGCATCACGTCAAGTCACCTTCTGCGCAAAACCTGGTCGGCAGTGCCATTGGTGACAGGCGCCTTTTTCCGGTCGGGTTCGATCGGCGGGGTGGGGCCTTTGATCTTCTCGGGCACTTCCGGCAAGTCGTCGTAGGCAATCTGAAGCGGAAGCTCGAAACTTGCCGGCCAGCCGTACTTCGCGTGCAAGTCCTCGGTCAATTCTTCGGCCAGTTCGGCCAAGGGGACCCATCGCGGGGCCGCGGGCGCCTTCGGCGCCGGCATTGGCGGCGGACCCTTCTTTCCAAGGCCATACCACGAGATCGCGCCCAGCAGGACCAATCCCGCGACGGCGGTTGCCAAGATGATCAGGCGACGTCTTATTTTCATCCGGTGATCTCCCTGAGTTATTATCCCGACTTGGCCGCCGCCGACAATCACGGCCGCTGGCGAACCACCCCGTCATAACCCGAACAATCCGACTAACTCCCTTGTTTTCCCTAATTGTACCGGCCGAGCTTTGCCGATATTGAGCAGTAGAGCCTCTCTTTGGGGACTTCTCTTTCCCGGCCCCCGCTGGCCGTTTCCCGGCCAAGAGTTAATGCCTATGAATATTATGCAGATTTCCTCGGGCAGAGAACTCAACGGCGCGGCCAATTCCACTTTGTTGCTGACTCGCGAACTCGCCCGGCGCGGCAATCGGGTTTACATGGTCTGTCTCCCCGGCTCGTGGATCGGGCGGCAGTTAGCCTCCGATTCGGTGGAGATAATCCCCTCGGATCTTCACCGCTGGCCGCTGGACGAACTGCGGCGGATCGCGGCCGTGGTGCGTGAGAAGAAGATCGACGTTCTGCACACGCATTCCAGCAGAGCGCACTTTTTCGGGATATTATTGCGATGGTTTTGCCGTGTTCCCTGCGTGGCGACGGCCCACTCCTGCCACTTCCAGTTGCACTGGATGCTCAACGACCACGTGATTACCGTATCGGAGGCCACCCGGCAATATCACGTGAAACGCAATTTCGTGCGCCCCAACCGCATCGAGACCATTTACAACTTCATCGACTACGACCGCATTCCAGAAGTGCCGCACGACTCGCGAAGTCGGATTCGCGCTGAGCTCGGCATCGACGATTCTACCTCTCTGATCGGCACCGTGGGGTCAGTAGTCCCCAGGAAAGGGTCGCTTCATCTCGTCCGCGCAATGCCTGAGATTCTCGCCGGTGCACCCGACGTTCGATTGGCGATCATCGGCAACACTTCGCACGCCAAATATGTTAGTCAAGTGAAGTCTGCCGCGGACCGATTGAATGTGGCGTCCAGTATTATCTGGACCGGAGAACGCAATGATGTGCTGCAACTCCTGGCAGCGATGGACCTCTACGTTCATCCCGCACTGATTGAGCCGTTGCCTCGGTCGATTCTCGAGGCCATGGCAACGAGATTGCCGGTCGTGGCCACGACGGTCGGCGGCGTGGGCGAGTGTGTGTCCGATCAGCGAACGGGTCTTCTGGTTCCGCCGGCCGATAGCACCTCGCTGGCCGAGGCGGTCCTCGAGCTGCTTCATGATCCGTCAAAACGCCGTCAACTGGGCGAGGCCGGGCGCGAGCGCGTGTTGAAGGATTTCTCGGTCGAAGGCCAGGTCCGAGAGATCGAAAACGCCTTGGCCCGCACGGCCAAACTCCGCAAAGCGGCCTAATCGGCCATTCATCCTGCCCTGCCCTGCACTTGCTTGTCCAAGCAACTCGGTTACACTACACTCTTCTTCTTGTAGGGTGGGTCGAGCAGCGAAGATCCACGCGGAGGCACGCTGTGTCGTTTCTTGATGCGTGGGTCTTCGTTGCTCGACCCACCCTACATAGTCTCAAGATCGTGCAAGGATGCTTAACCCGATCCATCGAGGATCAATCACTCAAGTGGAGAAGAACCATGAGCACCATTACTTTGAACGAAGCCCAAGCGGTCGTCGATGCGGCCTTGAAAGAATCTCGAGCGATGGACGCGATCATGGCCATTGCGGTGGTCGATGCGGGCGGGCATCTGAAAGCCTTCGCTTGCATGGACGACGCCATGCTCGGTGTGATCGACATCGCCATCCGAAAGGCGCGAACGGCCCGGCTGTTCAACATGAATAGCGGAGAGATCGGCAAACTGTCCCAACCGGGTCAGCCGGCCTATGGCGTCGAGCACTCCAACGGCGGCCTGATCACCTTTCCCGGCGGCGTACCGTTGAAACGGGGAGACAAAATCGTGGGCGCGGTGGGCGTCTCCGGCAGCTCGGTCGAGAACGACCATCTAGTCGCCGAGGCCGGTCTGGCCGCTATGGAGTGAACCGCGCCCGGCCTACTGTTGTGATTTCACGAACCGGCGATCTTGCTCGCTGAGCCTGGTAAGGGGCACGAGGATGGTCCGGCAGGCCGGTTGCGACGGCTTGTAATCATCGCCGAGGAGCTTTTTCAGTTCGGCGGCGGCGAGGTCGAGTCGGAATCGGTCGCGGTTGCCGCGGCGGTGATTTCGAAGGGAATTGCCGGCAAGGGGCCTAGCGGAACGCGGCGCTTGCCGCCGCGAGGCTTTCCGTCCTTGCGTTTTGCGGCCCTTTTTATGAACGCCTCGACAAGCAGGTTGCCTTTCAGGCCCGATTTGACCTTCTCGGCATCGGCGTGTAGAGCAACGGCTATGCCTTGCGGCGTGGGAGAAACGTTCTTGATGCTGATGCCGTCCGGTGGTTCGCTTAGCGTCAATTGAAGTTGATTGGCAAGTTGCCGGTTGCGTAGGAAGAAGCGAACCTTTGTGGTCGAGCCCGCGAGAAGCTTGATCGGCGTTTCGTCGAGAAGCCTTGTTGGGGCCATGGGGCGTCCGCTTACGGCGAGCACCAAGCCTTGGGACGGGACAAGGTGGCGGTAGATGAACGCTTGCATCATGTCTTCGGCAGCCACGGCCGGCCGACGCACCTCTTGGCCGTCGATCGTTGCGATCCCTTCCAAGTTCAACTCGAAGGGCTCTCCCTCGGCGTCCCATGGGACGGTCAACGTAAGCCGAACCGAATCCTGACCGGCCGGCACCCAGGCGCCGCTTAGCGTGTAGCCCGGCGGCGGATCCTTCAACTGCAACGCAATGTCCTGGCCGAAGCCGTCCTTTCGCAACGCATGCACGGTCAGCGGGACGGTCGACCCGGGTCGGGCGGTGATGCTCGACGGGACAATACGCAACGCGAAGTCGGGGCGGTCCGGGCTGATGCGCAAGCGATAGGCGTAGGCCGGGCCGCCTTGGTTCTGCGTGTCACCCAGGCGGAGATAGTAGACGCCGTCCGAGGGTAGCGTTGTGCTTAGCCGCGAATCGGCCTGATGGGTCGTCAACCCGGCGCCCTTGTCTTCATGGTCGTCGTTGGCCGCCAGTTGCCGACCGTCGGCATCGATCAGCTCGAGCATGGAATCCAGCGGCGAGTTCAACCGGCGTGCCTGGACCTCGGCAACGAGTTGCTCGCCGGCACGGCCTTCGATGCGAAAGACGTCCCAGTCGCCCGATTGGTCGATGCGCCCGTTGACGGTAAGCGGCAGCGTGACCGGTTGGGCGTTTTGCGGTTGATTGTTCGGTTCCGTATCGAGGCATTCGGGCAGGGTATCCACGGCAAATGGCACGCGATTCAGCGCGCCCGACTCGCCGTGCATCGAGACCTGATGGATCCCGGGCCC
>CAYYOX010000739.1:0-3687 GCA_964473065.1 uncultured Planctomycetaceae bacterium
GACTAGTGACGAGCGTCAATCGTACGAAAATCTGACCAGTAACATGAAAGACCAGGGTTATGCAGGGTAATGGTAGAATGATCGGATTCGTGATCGTCGCGATGACGATCGGGATTACCATGTTTCATGTGGCTTGCGCCGCATCGCCGGATGACGTGAAAGCGGCGAAAGCGGTGGTCGACCTGATGGTTAAGGTCAACCGCTATCAACGGGAGCATCCCTGGCGAGAGACCGATCGCGATTGGATCCGCGCCACCTATTACACGGGAGTCATGGGACTCTACCGGACAACGAAAGATCCGGCCGTGGTGAAGCAGGCGCTCGCCTGGGCCAATAAGCACGGATGGCAGGCCGGCAGGGAGAGTCACCTTGTCAACGCGAACACCTGCGGCCAAGTGTGGCTGGAACTCTATTTCCTCGATCCGCAGCCCGAGCGCATCAAGCACGCGCGGGCCTACGCCGATAAACGTATCGCACAGGTCGCTGCGGGCGAGGCGATCCATAAGGGTTGGGACTACGTCGATACGCTCTATGTCGGTCCGCCGACCTACGCCATGCTCGGCAAGGCCACCGGCGAGAAAAAATACTACGACTACATGCACCAGACCTACTGGGAAGTGGTCGACCACCTGTTCAACGAGGAGTATGGACTGTTCTATCGCGACAAGAAATACTTCGAAGCAAAGACGGACAACGGGAAGAAGGTCTTCTGGTCCCGCGGCAACGGCTGGGCGTTCGGCGGCATTCCTCGCGTCCTGACGTATATGGCCGACGACGACCCGTATCGTGAAAAGTATCTTGAGCTCTATCGCACCATGGCGGCCTCGCTGATCGCTTGTCAGCCGGAAGACGGTCTGTGGCGGAGCAATCTGGCGGACATCGACCAGTGTCCCAATCCGGAAACCAGCGGCACGGCTTTTTTCTGCTATGGTCTGGCCTGGGGGATCAATCAGGGCCTATTGGATCAAGAGACGTACTTAGCCCCGACGCTCAAGGCGTGGACCGGCTTGGTCCGGCACGTGAATGCGGAAGGACGCTTGGGATATGTGCAGCAAGTCGGCGAACGTCCCTACCCGGTCTGTGCGGATCAGACTCACGAATATGCCGCGGGACTTTTTCTGTTGGCCGGCGGCGAGATCCACAAGATGCTCCTCTCGGGCAAGGTTCCCAAAGCTAGAGCGATGATCCGACAATATGCCGAAAAGAACGCGAAGTTACCCAAGCAGAAGACTCCCGGCCTTGGTCAACGGCAGGTCTTCGCTCGCAATGGCGGTTGGTGCTGGTTCCAGGACCCCAGGGCGATTATCCACGACGGCAAACTTGTCGTGGGCTCGGTATCCGGGAGCGGTGCAGATCGCGGAGACATTCGCGCCACCACCTACGATCTGATGCAGGGAAAAGATCTTGGCACGTTCGTGCTGCATCCGAAGCTCGATCGCAACGACCATGCGGCGCCCGTGTTCTACGCTCGCCCGGACGACCGCATCCTCGCAGTTTACGCCTATCACAACGGGCCGACGCATTTCTTTCGGATCAGTGAACCGAACGATCCGACCCGCTGGGGGCCGGAACAGGCCTTCAAGCATCCGCGCGGCGTCACCTACATGAATGTGTATCATCATCCGCCGGATGAGATGCTGTACAACTTTTATCGGGATACCTGGAGCAATGAGGGAACCTTCTGCCCCTTCTACATGACGTCGAAAGATCACGGAACGACCTGGAACACGGGGGGACAATTGATTGCCCATGGAATGCAGGGCCAACATCGACCCTATTCACGCTACTGGTCGGACGGCGAGTACGTGCATGTCTGCTTTACCGAATCGCACCCGCAAGAGATCGGCAATGAAGGCTGCGGCATCTACTACGCGAAGTTCAAGGCCGGAAAGTTCTATCGTGCCGACGGGACGCTGACCAAAGACCTCGCCAAGGACGGCCCATTACTTCCCTCGGAGGCCGAAACGATCTTCAAGGGAGATTCTCAAAACAGTGCCTGGACGTCTGCAATCCGTGCCGATGCGCAAGGCCGCGTCGCGATTGCCTACTCGGTGCGAAAGTCCCCTTCCGACCACCGTTTTCGCTATGCCGTTTGGGACGGCAAGGCATGGAACGACAAAAACCTCGCCTATGCCGGGCCGGGCCTCTATCCGGCCGCATACGACTACACGGGCCTGGTGACCATCGATCCGAGCAATCTGTCGAGGGTCTGGTTCTCCACGAATGTCGATCCGGTTCACGGGACGTCGCTGCCGTCAGGAAAGCACGAGATCTACGAAGCGGCAACAACCGACGGAGGGCGATCCTGGAAGGTCACGGCCTTGACGAAGAACTCCCCGTCGGACAACCTTCGACCCATCGGCGTAAGTGGTGAAGGATGGACGGTACTCCTGTGGTTGCGAGGTCGGTATACTACTTACACCGACTTTGCCCAGGATGTGGTGGGAATCGTGCTCGACGCGCCTGAAACGAAGTAACACACAACAACCAGGACAACCAAACATGAAACGATCGACTTGCAACCGAAGAGAACTGCTCCGCCGAGCCGCTGCGGTCGCGGCGGCGCCCTACGCCATCACGTCCAGCGCCCTGGGTTCGCAGGACAAGCCGGCGGCCAGTGATCGGATTACGGTCGGGTTTATCGGCGTGGGCGCCCAAGGGATCGGTCAAAACCTGAAGATGTTCCTGGCCCAGCCGGATGCCGAACCGGTCGCCCTGTGCGATGCCGACAGCCGACAGATCGACAAGGCGTTGAAAGTCGCGCGAGAGAAACGCGGCGGAAGTTTCTCTTGCCAAACGACCCAAGACTGGCGCGAGGTCGTTGCTCGGGACGACATCGATGCGGTGATGATCTCCACGACCGATCATTGGCACGTACCCATCGCGTTGGCGGCCATCCGCACGGGCAAGGATGTGATCTGCGAGAAGCCGACCTTCACGCTCCACGAAGGGCGGGTCTTGGCCGACGCCGTAAAGCGCTACGGCACGGTGTTTCAGTTTGCCACGGAGGACCGGTCTCTGCCCATCTATCACCGCATGGCCGAGTTGGTCCGCAACGGGCGGATCGGCAAATTGCAGAGGATCCGCGCCGGCCTGCCGGCCCGACCGCGCGTGCCGGGCGACCCGACGCCGATTCCCGTACCGCCGGAGTTGGATTGGCAGATGTGGCTCGGTCCGGCGCCCGACGCCCCGTTTCGCGACCGCTTGCACCCGGGCCATTGGCGTTGGGTCCACGACTACTCGGCCGGCGTGTTGGCCGATTGGGGCGCCCACCTGTTCGACACGGCCCAATGGGCGGCCGACACCGAACGCACCGGGCCGATCGAAATCGAGGGCACGGGGCAACGGTTCGAAAACGGCTACTACGATGCGTTCCATCATTTCGACCTGACCTACAAGTACGCCAGCGGCGTCGAGCTGCATGCCACGGCCGGACGCATATTCTTGCGCTTCGAAGGGACCGACGGCTGGCTGGGTAACGACGGCTGGAACACAAGAATACAGGCCAGTTCCCCCGAGATTCTCAACAATCCGATCGGCCCGAACGAAACGCACCTGTTCACTTGCCCCCAGGGCGAGCAGCGCAACTTCCTCGACTGCGTGAAGAGTCGTCGCGACCCATATTTCCCCGCCGAGATCGGCCATCGCTGCTGCACCGTGATGCACATCGGCAACATATCCATGGCC
>CAYYOX010000740.1:0-3685 GCA_964473065.1 uncultured Planctomycetaceae bacterium
CGAGCGAATCGCCGACGAGGACCGTGCCGAAGGACTTCGCTCGGGAGCGTTGGGATATCTACTGAAGCCGTTTACCGATATCGGCCTGCTTTCGCAAGTGCACCTGCTTCATCAACTGGGCCAAACTCACAAGCAGTTGAAAAACCGAAATTCCGAGTTGGAAGCCTCCAACCGAGAATTAGAGCAGTTCGCCTATGTGGTCTCGCATGACCTGAAGAGTCCGTTGCGAACGATCACCGGCTATTGCAAACTGTTGGCCAAACACTGTGCCGAGCAGTTCGACGCCAAAGCGGGCGACCTGATGCAAATCGTCCTTGGCGGCACCGACCGGATGCAACAACTGATCGATGACCTGTTGACCTATAGCCGCGTGGGAAGAATGGGTCAGGCGGTCGAAGCGGTCGACCTCTCTGAGACCCTAAGCCACGTGGTCGATAACTTGGATGCGGCGATCGAAGAGAGCGGCGCGACGATTGACATCGGCGAGTTGCCCATGGTGCGGGGAATCCCCCTGCAACTGGACCAGTTATTCCAGAACCTGATCGACAACGCCATCAAGTTCCAAGGCGAAGACCCGCCGAGAATTCATGTCTCGGCCCAGCGAATCGAAGACACGTGGCAGGTGACCGTGGCCGACAACGGGATCGGCATCGAGGCGAAGTATTTTGACGAAATCTTCGGCGTCTTTCAGCGCCTGCACACCCGCGAAGAGTACGCCGGCACGGGCATCGGATTAGCCCTGTGCCAAAAGATCGTCAACCACCAAGGCGGCCGGCTATGGGTCGAATCGGAGCCGGGCAAGGGCTCCAAATTCCACGTAGAATTGCTGGCTGGTGAATCCGAGGCGGATCCTGCCCAGCAGATGTAGGGTGGGTCGAGGCACGAAGACCCACGCAGCACTGAATGACGAAATCCGAATGACGAATGACGAATGACGAAGTAAGTTTCTTCCTTTCGTCATTCGTGCTTCGTCATTATCCCCCGCGTGGGTCTTCGCTGCTCGACCCACCCTACTTCTACTTTTCGCGGCCACTTGCCTGTCTGGTTCGACCGTGGTATGCTGTCGGTTTCTTTCGCGATCACTCTCACTGGGCAGCTACCACTATGAAAAAGAAAACCGTTCGTGCGGGAATCGTCGGCTCGGGCTTCTCGGCCGGGTTCCACTTCGAGGCGCTGCGGAAAGTCTATGGCGCCGACGTGGACGTGGTCGGCGTGCATTCCAGGAACTCGGAGGTCGGCGGAGCGTTCGCCCGGCAGCGGGACACGCGGTTCTTCGACAATCTCGACGCTTTGCTGGACGAAGTCGACGTGATTCACGTTTGCGTGCCGCCGGTGGCGCACGAGCCGATTTCGATTGCCGCCTTACAGCGCGACAAGTTCGCCATCTGCGAGAAGCCGCTGACCGGCTACTTCGGCGACGGCAGCGAAGGGTTCAACGGCGATCAGTTTCCCAAACAGGATGCCCTGGACGCGGCCTTGGCCAGCGTCGAGCGAATCCTGGCCGCTGAACAACAGAGCAAGGCCCAACTGCTTTACGCCGAAAACTGGGTCTACGCCCCGGCCATCCAAAAGGAACGCGAGATCCTGGAAAAGACGGGCGCACAGATCCTCTGGATGCACGGCGAAGAGGCTCACAGCGGTTCGCACTCGTACGAGTATGCCTATTGGAAGTATTGCGGCGGCGGCGTGCTGGTCGGCAAGGGGTGCCATCCGCTGACGGCCGCGCTCTACCTGAAACGGGTCGAAGGCCGCGCTCGCGACGGCAACCCGATCCAACCGAAAACCGTCTCGGCCCGAACCCATGCCATCACGCGGCTGAAAAACTTCCGCGACGAGGGGCACATCCGTTGCGATTACCACGACATCGACGACTTCTCGGCCATGCACGTCGAGTTCGAGGACGGCACGATCGCCGACGTGTTCGCCTCGGACATCGTACTGGGAGGGATCCACAACTGGCTCGAAGTCTGCACCAACAACCACCGCAGCCTCTGTAACATCAACCCTAACACGGCCATGCAGACCTACAATGCGGTCGAGGAAAACTTTGCCGACATCTACACGGTCGAAAAGATCGGCACCAAGCAAGGCTGGGCCTGCACCTCGCCGGACGAAGACTGGGCGACCGGCTATCCCCAAGAGATGGAAGCCTTTTACCGCACAATCACCGACGGCCAGCCGGCCGAGAGCGACAGCCGTCTGGCCGCCGACGCCATCTCGACAATCTACAGCGCCTACATCTCGGCCGAACAAAAGGGAGCCGCCGTGGACGTGAAGACATTTTGAGTCGTCCCTGTTCATCGCGGTGACGCGGGAGAAGGTCTCACGCAAAGGCGCAAAGACGCAAAGAAAGAATTATTCCTTCAGTTCAAACCGGAGCACAAGACGATGATTCATGCACGACAGCAATTCAAAACACTCCTTTGCGTCTTTGCGCCTTTGCGTGAGACCCTCTTATTCTTCGCCATTGCGTGCGTTGCACTGCCCTGCCTTGCCGACGAGATGCCCACGCTTATCGTGCCGGCATCCAAGATCGCCCTGCAGGTTGCCGTGCCGTTGCCCGAGGGCATGACGTTGGATCAGTCGAAGCGCTGGCAACTGGTCGAGGTCGACGCGACGGAAGTGATCGTGCCCGTGCAGCCGATCGCCCAGCTTGCCGCCGACGGGACCGTGGCCAAGGCGAACGGTCGACTCTGCGCGGCAATTCCCCCGCGCGACGGTGCGACCGAATCGCGGCGGTTCCATCTACAGCCGGTCGAACAAGCCGCGGCCGATCGCTTCGAGTGGACGGACCTTGACGGCAAGTCGATAAAACTGACGGCCGCCGGACAGCCCGTGCTGGCGTACAACTACGGGCTGATCACCAACGAGTCGGTGCCGCAGAACGATCACCGTCGCTCTCGGGCGTGCTACGTGCATCCGGTCTGGGGACTCAGCGGCGAGGTGATGACCGACGACTTTCCGCGGGACCACTATCACCATCACGGCATCTTCTGGACTTGGCCGCATATCGGAATCGATGGGAAGCAGCACGACCTGTGGCTAGGTAACACGATTCAAGACCGGTTCGTCGGCTGGCTCGGTCAAGAGGCAGGCCCGGTAGCCGCGACCTTGGCCGTGGAAAACGGTTGGTTTATTGGCGACAAGAAAGTCATGATCGAACGCGTGTGGCTCCGCGTGTTCAAAGCCACCGACGACTCGCGGGCGATCGACCTGGAGTTCACCTGGATCCCCACCGATCGTCCGATCACGCTGAAGGGCGCCGGCGGGAAAAGCTACGGCGGGTTGACTGTGCGCTTCGCCCCGAGCAACCGGCAGGATACGGTCATTACGGTCCCCAGCGGCCGCACGACCGAGGATTTGTACGAAACGCCGTTGCGTTGGGTCGATTTCACCTCGAAGCTCGGCGGCGCCGATTCACTCAGCGGGGCGGCCGTGTTCGTCCCTTCGAGTCATCCCGACTATCCGCCCACTTGGCTCACACGCCATTACGGCCCGCAGTGCGTCGGTTGGCCGGGGATCAAAGCGAAAACCTTTCAGCCGGGTGAGCCGATCCGGCTGAGCTACCGCATCTGGATTCACAAGTCGGCGGTCGACGTCGAGCAGTTGCGAGAAGCATACGACGCCTACTTGGCCGTGGAGAAAGTTCACTGGGAGGAATAGGGAGTGGTCGCTTCAGCGACCG
>CAYYOX010000741.1:0-3685 GCA_964473065.1 uncultured Planctomycetaceae bacterium
CCGCGACCGGTGGTCGCGCCCGGGACTATAAAGCCGCGACCGGTGGTCGCGCCCGCCGCCGGGGGAAATCATTTATTGGAACTTCCGGCGCGACCACCGGTCGCGGCTTTATAGACGCGGGCTTCCAATAACGATCGGTTTCGCATATCGTGGATCACACCATTGTGACTCCTACTACACCGATTGAGAAGGGGACCGCATGACCGCGAAAGAATCGACCATTTCCCGCCTGATGACCCTGATTGAGGACCGCAAGGTCAATCGCCCGCCCGATTCGTACACCACGCAGCTTTTCAACGGCGGCGCCCGGGCCATCGGGGCCAAGATTCGCGAGGAGGCCGCCGAACTGGCTGAAGCGGCCGACCGGCCCGCGCCTTCGCGCGACGACATCGTCCACGAGGCGGCCGATCTGACCTATCATCTGCTGGTCATGCTGGCCCAGTGCGACGCAAACTTCGCCCAAGTCGAGGCCGAGTTAGTCCGACGATTCGGCACGTCAGGGCTGGAAGAGAAGGCGTCGCGAGAGAAACGCTAGCCGAGTCGCGACGCGTTGTGGAATTCTGCGGAGGCGGCTACCTGAGCTCGTACAACGCCCCCAGTTTTTTCCGCAGATAGTCGAGCATGGGCCGCGACGAAAGTGGCCGCCCGGTGACGACTTTGACCAGTTCGCTTGCCGTGTGGCGTTGGCCTTGACGGTGGATCTTCTCGCGAAGCCAGTCGCGTAGCGGTTCGAACTGCCCGGCGGCAAACTGCTCGTCCAGCCCGCCCAGTTCGTTGTCGGCGTGGGCAAAGAACTGGGCCGCGTAGAGGTTACCCAGCGTGTAGGTGGGGAAATAGCCGAACAGGCCCGCGCTCCAATGGACGTCCTGCAGCACGCCCGTTGCGTCGCTCTCGGGCCGAATACCGAGGTACTGCTGGAACTTCTCGTTCCATGCGGCCGGCAAATCGTCGACCGGCAGATCGCCGTCGAGCAAGGCCTGTTCCAACTCGAAGCGGACCAGGATGTGCAAGTTGTAGGTCGCCTCGTCGGCCTCCACGCGGATCAGTGAAGGCCGAACCTCGTTGATCGCGAAATAGAAATCGTCCAACGGCACGTCACCCAGGGCCTCGGGAAACCGCCGCTGGGCTGGAGCATATAGATGTTCCCAAAACGACCGGCTTCGGCCGACCAGATTCTCCCAGAGCCGGGACTGCGACTCGTGGATTCCCAGCGAGACAAACTCTCCGAGCGGCAACCCATGGTGCCGGCCGGGCAACCCCTGCTCGTAAATCCCATGGCCCGCCTCGTGCAACGTGCCGAACAGGGCCATGTTGAAGAACCGCTGGTCGTAGCGCGTAGTAATTCGACAGTCGTTCGGCCCCACGCTGCAACAAAACGGATGCGTCGTAACGTCGAGCCTTCCCCGGTTGAAATCAAAGCCGACCGCCGCGGCCGTTTCCTGAACGAACGTCTCCTGAACGTCGACCGGGAACGAGCGTTTCAACAACGACGCATCAGGCCGACGCTCGCTTTGGGCTATCTCAGCAACCAACGGGACCAACTGCTCTCGCAATTCGCCGAGCACCTTGGCGACTTCGGCCGTTCGCATTTCCGGCTCGAAGTCGTCCAGCAGTGCGTCATAGCGGCATTCGGCATACCCTAGCGCGTCGGCCTCTTGACGCTTCAACTCGATCATCTTCTCCAACAACGGGCAAAACGCTTCGAAGTCGTCGTCTTGGCGGGCCTGTTGCCAACCTTGCTGGCCGAGCACGGCCGTTCGGGCAAGCTCCTCGACCAGCGATTTCGGAAGCTTGATCTTCTTGTCACGCTGTCGTTTCAAGCGCCGAATCGTCACGGCCTGATCGTTCGACGGATCGTCCGGCGGCAGATCCTCGGCCAGTTCGTCGATCTTCCGGCCAAACGCCCGATCGATCCAGTGCTGATGGATCAGACCGCTGAGCAAGGTCATCTGCTGGGCCCGATACTCGGCAGCCCCCGGCGGCATCTTGGTCCGCTCATCCCAACCCAGCAGTGATTCGACCGACTGCAGCATGGCCGTCTCGGTCGCATGGCGACAGACTTCGGCGTAGAGTGTTTCCGTACGTTCAGACATAGGGGTTACCGGCGCCTTTCAGGCTGGGTGTGTGGGCAGGTGCGAAGAAGCACTCGCGTTCCGACAGTCTTGGATTGATGCATTCGGTGCCACTGGTGGCTTGCCCACCAGTGCTAGGAACACGGGTGGGCAAGCCACCCATGGCACCCGTCAGTGCGGAGAAGCGCTAACGATTAGTGACGCTTTCTTCGATTGCCCGAGCTTCGTTGCTGGCGCCGAAAAACTCGATGGGCCGCTGCGAAAGATCCGTCGGTCGGGAGAGCTTCGAAGGCCGATCCGTCGGCGAACCATCGCTCCGCGGGCCGAAGCTACTGCAGCCACAGACGCTCAGACATGCGACGCACGCGGTAAGCACGCATGCCGTTTTCAGTTTTGCCCCAATGCTTCTCGGGGAAGCAGTGCTTCTCGGGGATATGCAGCGGAACATGGCGCGGCTCGCTCTGCCCAGGGTCCCTTGAGTATCCAACGAAGAGGCGGGAGTTTCGCAAAATCGGCAAGCTGAGTCCAGGCCAATTTGCCGAACACGGGTGCAGGATCCGGCCTGCCAAGAAAAAAAGACACCCACCTCAGATGCGTCATGCATCCACGTGAGGTGGGGTGCTCGCGGTCAATTCGTCAGCGGCGTCGACGAGTATTCCGCAAATCGCAGCCGAGAGGAATCCTTTCCTCCCTTGCTCGTGAGAACCCATGCCCGCCGTCACGACGGCAAGGAAGCGGCGTCGGCCGGTGGCCCCGAGCCGGCGCGGCGATTCTCACGCTTGGCGAATAAAATGAATGGACAATTCTCTGTATTTGCTCAAATCTCCTTCTTAGGGCGTTTCCGGCGTGCCGAAAGCCGTTTCGGCGATCTCGTCGTAGCTTGCCTGCTTCTCGGCCAAGTAGGTCTCCCATTGTTCGGTGGCCCAAAGTTCCAAATGATCCTGGACCCCCAGCAACACGACTTCCTTGTTCAAGCCGGCCAGTTCGGCCAGCTCCAGGGCGATTCGCAACCGTCCCTGGCTGTCGATCTCCACGCGTTGGGCTCGCCCATAAAACAAGCGAGTGAACGCCCGAACATCCTGTCGCGTCGGCGACACGCCCTCGAGCCGCTCGGAAAGGTGTTGAAATGCCTCCTCGGTATAAATGGCCAGCGATCGGTCGGTTCCCGGGGCGACGTACATCACCCCGCCCTTAGGGCACTGCATGGCGTCTCGCAACTGCTTGGGGATTGCCACTCGCAGTTTTTCATCCAACGCTCGACTGAAAACACCCGTAAGCAGCATGTTTCACCACAAATCCCCACTGAGCCCCAGTAAGTCCCAAAGATACCCAGTTCGCAAACTAGGTCAAGGCGGTTTTTCGGAGCGAAAATGCTCCCGGATCGACCCTGCGCCGACACCATCATTCGTAGATCCAGACCAGGCCACGACTTCCGGCGATTGGCCGCGCCCGAAGTGGCGAGAAACTTTTTTTGGATCTTTTTCAGAGCAGCAGGCGGGGCGGCTCGAACAGAGTCGGGTGCCATGGCCAGGCTTGCGTGGGCATGTTTCTGTTTGGTCGGTGGTGGCCGGTGTAGGCTGAAGGTGAAACTCCCCCGGGGTGAACCCGGGGGC
>CAYYOX010000742.1:0-3680 GCA_964473065.1 uncultured Planctomycetaceae bacterium
AATAGCAAATCAAGGCAAAATCAATCAAACTGAACACCCCACTCCCGACCCCTTTAATCTCCGTCGAATGAAGTTCAGGTAGACCACATAATCCCTGTTGACAAGAATGGAACGAGAGCGATGAGCAATCTTGAATTACGTACCCGAGCGAACAACAGAGCGAAATGGAATAAGTGATGAGCGAATTCAACATATCGGACGACACGATGGTTGTTACGTCTTCGTATGTCACACGAGAAGGATATCCAATTCTCGAAGTCAGCCATGAGGACGATGAAGAAGGTGGTAGCTTGTGGCAATTCCACTGCGGCAATGGTGATTACGCCATGGAAAGGATGGAATTAGTTCGGCTTGACACGGTTCTCAAAATGGATGCGACAGTTCACGCGGTGGCGAATTTGGAGATGGGACAATGTGCTCGGCGGTCAGCGGTCAACGCTCGTTGGGTTATCGAGGGGAAATAAAGGGGTCGGGAGTCTTTAATCTTGACGGGGAATGAGGAACTGGTAGGTTTGGGGCATGCCACGACGTTTGCGGAAGGCAAAAAAGACTCCCGACCCCTTTGATCTCTTTGATCTCCGAAACTGATGACTGAACCGTCGTCGAACGAAATGAAGATTCGTCCGCGAGCTGCGATCATGCCGTCGAAGACGGGCAGCGACTTCAGTTCGTATTGAGCCAGCGATTTTCCGTTGGCTGCATCGACCAAGTGGAGCTCCGCCCCTTGTTGTCCCTGGAAGGCGGCTTCGGCCTTGTCGGGATCCTGGAGCGTAAGTTCGACCGTTCTGAGTCCGGCCGGCTCCGGCGGGCCTGCCAGCAGTAAGGTCTGATCGGCCAAGACAAGTGCCCTGGCGAAAACGGGTACTTGCCGGCTCCAAATGTTACGGTGCAAACTCGGCTCGCCGTAGCGTTTGTCCCGTTCGGTAACTTTCAGCCCCAAGGCCTGGCCGGATCTGGCGTGCCGAAGGTGTTGGCTTTCTCGATTGCTTGGCAGCGGTTCGAAGGGTTTCTTTTCGGCGGCGAATAAGTGATACTTCTCACCCCCGCGAACCTGACCCGCCAGCCCGCCAGGATACTTATCGCGGCCGTAGCCGTACACGGCATCCTCACCCAGCGAAAGGATACGGCCGGAGGGGACCATATTTCCCATGCGTGCCCAGATCGCCCAGCCGGATTCGTTCACCGGCGGCATGCAGACCGGATCCGAAGCGTACAGCCAATAGGACCGATGCCACCAAGCGTCGTCCAAGAAGCCCATGGGCGCGAACAAATGGGGCGGCCCGGTTTGCAGGTCGTCGCCAGAGTCGAAATCGATCTTCAGATGCCGCATGTAGACCGACTCGCCGGAGGTGGCCAGGACATCGTTCAATACGCCGCGCAGATCGGCGCCGCCGTCGGGTTGATCCCCTGTTTTCGGATCAAGGCTGTGGATCACGGTTTCCGAGATCATTTTTCCCGTCGCCGGTTCAAGCCGGCAGACGTGGATTCCGCCGTCGACGTACGACGAGCGACCCGCCGCCGCGATGAGCGTTCCGTCGTGTACCAGAACGCTCCCATGAATGGGCCAGACCGATTCGAGCTGCCCTCGGGCAACGATCAGCCGCTGCTCGGGCGCGCCGCGAAAACGCCAGACCAGCGCTCCGTCCGCCTCGCGGAGGCAATAGACCCAACCGTCGCTCGAGCCAAACAGGACCAGGTGATTGTGAACTGTCGGCGGAGAATCGATGCGCCCGCCGGCCGTAAACGACCAGAGCGAGGCACCGTCGTCGATATCCAGAGCATGCACGGTGTGGGCGTCAACCTGAGCGACGAAAAGCTTTCCACCACTGGCAACGGGACTTGAGAGGCGACCGCCGATCGTTGCCTTCCACGCCCGGCTCAACTTGCTTGGCACGCTGGCTGCGGTTTGCCCGCTTCGCTCGTTGTCGTGTCGAAATGTTGGCCAGTCGTCCGCGCGTGCGTCGCTGGTTGCTTGAGACGCGACGTTTCCGTAGGCGGGGCCCTTTTCAAGGCGCGCGTCGCTTGTTCCCGTGTTGGTAGGCCCGTGATGTGATGAGGCGAATGCCCACGTGCCGCGGACCATCGTCTTGATATTGCAGGCGCACGAATGGGGCGGAGCGTATAGGAGTCCGTTGGCGGGTAAGACTCCGTACTGGCAGGTGCCGCGCAGCCAGTGGTTCGGGTTGATCTTGCCCGACTCGACATTGATGAACTCGACTCCCGATCGGCTGGACAAGATGAAACGACTCGTTGCCTTCGACCGATAGCAACGATGGTGGGCCAGTGTGGCGTATGCCCACGCCTTCTTTGTGTCAATGTTTTTTTCGACTTCCCCGGTTTTCGCACTACGGCCTTCCCCGAAATCCGCACTGCCTCGATTGCGGGTGTAGCCTCGCCAGAGCAGGTCGTTGATCACGAAGACATCGGGCGGCGTCGTGAATCCCGACGCACTGGAACACTCCCAAAGGGCCTCGCCGTCGTCGATGGAAAACACCGACAGCTTGCGGAAGTCGGCCACATACACAATGCCGTCGTGAGCCGTCAACGTGGGGGACGCCCAGAGCCACGTGCGGTTTCCGTGAGGGGCAAGACTCGCGGGGTGGGCTATCTTCCATCGCTGCTCGCCCGATTTAGCGTCCAGGCAAACAAGGTGCGCATTGGTCTGGTACAGTAAAGCATCGTTCGATACTACCAGCGGTAACAGTGTCTCGATACTGACTTCCTTGTGCCAAAGCATCTCTCCCGTTTCGGGATTCGCTGCCATGACGACCCGCCGCGCGGATTGATTCTCTCCGCGACGCATGTGAATCGCCACCTGGCTGCTGCCGGTGAGCATGATCAGGCGGTCGCCGGTATGGATGATCTGTCGCGTGTTCTCCGTTCCCTGGTAAGTCGTCACGAGTTTTCCGGTGGCGGCGTCCAAGGCCGTCACGGGTTGGTCGCCGCCCAGGGTCACGTAGACGCGGTCGCCGACCGCTACCAGCCGGAACGGCAAGTCGGGCGGGCCGGAACGAAAAACGTGCAGATGGTCGGCCCAGCGATCGATGTTCCGCTTCCAAAGGATTACGCCGTTGAACGCATCCCGGGCCACCAAACGCCATCTCGTCGGCATGCGGACATCCGCCGTCAGCCCCTCGTCGATGATGCAGAAGAGCCGCCCCCGCGCCGAAACCATCGCGCTGACGCTTGCCAAATGTTCGTGACTGCGAGCGTATTTCGGATAACCGATCCACTGCACATGCTTCGGCAGCCCGACCCTTGTGTCGCGGGCAACGGCATTGTTGTCCGGCCCGTGTAGGTAGTGGGTCCACTGGTCAATCTCTTTGGGCCACGGTTTGGTCGTCGTCTTCCAGGTCTCACCCGACTTGACACAAGCCACGCCGTGCGGCGCCAGCACGCGCATCACCTCTTCGGTGGAAACACGGCCGAGGTCCTCGGCGACAAGGAGGTTGACCATGTTATCCGTATAGGGGAGATAGTTCCTATTCCAGTGTTGGACCGACGCCCTACCGTACAGACTTTGTCCCTGGATATACTCTCGGGCTTTGGCGGTCTCGTCGGGATCACGGCAAATTCAGTGAACAACAAAGCTGGCATTGGCAAGCAACTCGCGCATCAGCGGGCCGCCACGCGCGCCCACGTACACGACGAGCCCCACTTGGAGACCCGACCTTGCTGAC
>CAYYOX010000743.1:0-3676 GCA_964473065.1 uncultured Planctomycetaceae bacterium
CGCGACGGAGCTGCGTCTCGTTATAGCGGCCCGAGCGGTAATCCTCCCGCTGCTGCTCGAACCGCTCGACCAGTTGCACTACCGCGTCGGGCACTGCCATCCGGTTGACTCCTTTGTTTCGCGTGCTACCACAATACGTCAAACTAGGACCGCATTATAGCCCGAAAGAATGGAGGGGGAAAGGGGGGGCTTGGGAGTTCGACCCTGCTCACTCGCCCAGGACGTGGAGGTTGCGGTAGGCGCTGGCGCCGTTTGGGCCTTGTTCGCCGCCGTGGTCTTGCCAGGCGCCGTTCTCGGCTAGCTTGCCTAGACGGAGCGCGATGGGGTCGCCTTCTAGGTTTTGGCGGGATTGACTGGCGATTAGTCGCCATTTTGGGCCGGCTTTGGTTTGGAAGTGGACGCGATGGGCGTCGAGCACGATGCGGACCGTTTTGGGACGCTCGCGGGTGACGGGGCCGCCGGTGATGTTTAGGCCGTCGCCGGCGAAGAGGCCGAACTTGTGGTCTTCTAGCCGGAGGTTGATTTTGGCCGTGCGGCCGTTGGGCCAAACCAGTGCGACGCCCGGCCCCCAGGTCTGGCCGGCGTCGGTCTCGGCGTCGAGTTCCACTTGTACGGCCCGCACGCCCTTGGGAAGCGGGCGTTCGATGCCGCCGTGCACGTTGGCCGGGGCCTCGATCCGCAGCGCATTGGCCAAGACGCTGATGCTCACCGGCGCTTTGGTCGTCTTGACGGTCTTCCAGCCTTCGGCCAGCACGGGCGAGTCGAATGCATCCCAAAAAACCTCGACCAGCACGTCGGCCAGTTCGGCGGGGTCAGTTACGCGGCGCGGCGTCTCGTCGAGCACCAGCAGCCAGCCTCGCCCCGGCTCGACGAAGATGGCCTCGCCCGGCTTGAAGAGGGCCTCGCTTTGGAACCCTGCAATGGGCGGGGCGTAGAGCGTGGCCTTGGCCGGGTCCAGACCGAGTGATTTCCAGTCGACCTTCGGCACGATCTCGCACGACTGCTTGGCCCAACTGCCGATGGCCACCAGCGTGCGATCGGTCCCGCGGTAGACGGTCGCCAGCACATCGTCGCGACCGGTTTGTACCGGGTTGTCGGGCACGAAGAAGGGGATGAACTCCGTGCCCTGGATGCCGAACTCGTCCCATGCCTTCCAGATCGCCCGGGGATCGCCGGACCAACTCTGGCGGGCGGTCTCTCCGAAGACCAACCCTCGCCACGGATTCACGCCGTCGAGCATCTCGCTCATCAACCCGAAGGGGAGCCCGGACATCTCGACCAGCCAGTAATCCCATGCGGCCTCGTTGCAGGAGAACCCTTCGCCGAGCCAGAGCCGGTCGAGGTAGGGCAGCAGTTCCATATAGATTGTCAGGTTGTTGGCAAAGCCGGCGTATTGGTTGAAGTGGTTCCACGAGTGCAGGTCGATCAAGCGTCCCGGTTTTGTATCGAGGATACGTCGTGCGCGTCGCAGGCTGCGTGCGTCCAGGGCCGTGTCGTCGATATACACTCCGTCGAGATCCGCCTTGTCGACCATCCACTTTAGGCCTTCTAGGTAGAAGTTGTTCCATCGCGAATCGGGCCGAGTGATGACCGACAGATCCCACTCGGCGCCGGGGCGTTGGATGTGATCGACCCAGGCCGGCACGAAGTCGGCGCCCAGGTTCTCGACGAGCCACGGATGCGGGCCGTTGGGGTGAATCAGCGTTCGTGCTTCCTTGCCGGGCCCGGGAAAGATGACCTCGCCGCCGAGCGAGTGCAGCGCGAACAGCTCGGGCATGTTTTGCGTGACTTCGCGCGTGGTGTAATACACGCGAACCTTGACCCCCTTTTCGTGCCCCTGCTTCACCAGACGGGCAAGTTCGGGGAAGCTGTCGTCGGCATACGGGTAGTTGATGTACGGTGCGGCAAAATGCGCCTGATGGATGTTCAACACGTTGGCGCCCTTGGCCGGATCCATCTTGCGGACCGTTTCTCGCAAGAACTCCGCATTGCGAGCCGTATGCGGGTGCAAGAACCGCACGTCCCACTGCTTCTTCGTGTCCAGCGGACGAAACGGCGTGAGGTACAACTCCGTGGTAAAGGTCAGCGTCTGACCGGCTTTCAGCGTCCGCGGGCCGCTATATGCCCGCACGGGCACGACGCCCTCGGCCGACGCACCGATCTCGACGCCGCCTTGGCCCTGATTACCCCACGAGTCGGGCAACTTCAGCGGCCAGAACTTGTAGTAGATGTTCACCAGCGGCCGGACGTAGTTCCCGCCCTTGAGCCGAAGCATCAGTCCCGCGTTGACATCGCCCATCCAGAAGCAGTCTTGCCGCTTCGCCACGTCCCAGGTCCAGGTAACCGGATCCGCAGGCCTTCGCCCGCCGCGATGGTTTAAGCCCATCAAGTAGCGAGCGGCCTCTTCGCGCCAGGGAACTTCAAGGCGAATGTCTTTGGGCGCGAGATCGCGCATGGCGCGCAAGGTGACGGTGACTTCGCCCGAGCCGGTGTAGTCGAGGCGGCCGGTGATGTCGGCCGTGGCGCCGTCGGCCTTGCTTTGCGCCGACCAGCGAGCGGCAAGTTCGTCGTGTTCGAGTTTGCCGAAGGCGTGGCGCCATGCCATCGGGCCCGTCTCGGTTTCCACGACGAAAGAAAACGGCGCGGCGAGCACCTCTCGGCCTTGCTTGCCGATACGCGTATTGCTGGAATTGAAGAAACTGGTGATTTGGGCCGGCAGGCCGTTTTCGCCCAGGGTTAGTTCACGACCCAATACCCGCACGGTGCGGTCCTCGGTTTCCACAGCGACGAAGGGCCGGGTGAGCGTCGGCTCGGCGCCCACTGTCGAATCGAGCCAGCGTAGGCGCGAGAGGTTCTTCGCCACGCTGTCGCCCTGATCCAGCACGGGATCGCCGGCGACGTTAAGGATGATGTCGACTTGCCCGCACGCCTTTGGGCCGCCCGAAATGATCACTTGGCCGCGGTATTGTCCGCTGGCCGTCTTGGGCGTCTCGATGCCGCACCAAAGAATCTGGACCGTGTTGGCGGGTATGCGGATTTCCTTTGAAAACGGTTTGCCGTCCGCGCCGATCCCACCCAGACTCAGGCACCTAAGGGCCGCCGCGGGAATGCTCTTCCCGTCGCCGCCCAGTTCGGAAAACCACAGTTCGGAAAACCGCATCGAGAGCGGCTCGGTGTCTTGATCCGGAAGCAGTCCGATCTGAAAGACGAAAAACTCGCCAGGTCGGGCGGTTCCGGAGAACGAGGCGTGCTCGACGGCGGCCGATGGCGGTGCGTCGTCCACCATGCGCCAAGGCGTCTCACGGGGAGCAGTGAACAGTTTCATGCCCGCGACGGCGGGCGTGACGGCCAGCAAAATAAAGAGCGGGCACACTACCAGCGAATGTTTCATCATGTTCATGTACGTGTCACTTTCTCAAAAGGCGTAACGCTTTGGCACTTGCAGGTCGAGCTTCACTAAAACATAACATTCGTTGATATCGGTGGCAACTGTCAACACTTGACGGCCGGAAAGACCACAGTGTCAAGTGCCAAGAGTTGGCCGCATGCCGCTGCGCTATTCACGGCTTGAAGAAATCTGGGGTCAGGGAAATCTGGAGGGAAATCGGGGAAATCTGGGGTCAGAGCTTCATTAGTCAACGACTCGCAATGCAGCAGAATCGTGAACAGACTGGCA
>CAYYOX010000744.1:0-3669 GCA_964473065.1 uncultured Planctomycetaceae bacterium
TGCGGCATTAGCACAAAAGTCGTGGCAGGTCCCAACGTTCTTTACTATAGAGACATCCCGTTTGGCGGTCGCCGGCACGGCGACCTGTTTAGCTTCTCAGGCTTGCCCGACGTTTTTGGTATTCACGAATAGGAACCCCCGCCATGCCCATTGCCACCTGCCCGAACGATGAACAACTCTTCGACTACGCCGTAGGACGGCTAACCGACGAGCAATCCGAGTCCGTGGCCGAGCACCTCGACGCGTGCTCCGAGTGCCAGGCGAAGGTTGTCACGCTGGACGACGCCGACGATACGCTGGTTGGCGGGCTGCGAAGCGCGCCGGCCGACGACTCTTTCGTCGACGAATCGCAGTGCGACGAGGCGGTTGCCCGGGCAAGGAGCCTTGCCGGCCGGAGTTTGCCCGACTTGCCGCTGGGCCAGACGCTGGGTGAGTACCGGCTGCTGGAAGTGTTGGGCCGTGGTGGCATGGGCACCGTCTACAAGGCACTGCACACCAAGCTCGACCGCGTGGTGGCTTTGAAGGTGCTGCCCGGCGGGCGTTTGGCCGACGAACGAGCGATTGCCCGATTCGAACGCGAGATGAAAGCGATCGGCCGGCTCGAACATCCCAACATCGTCCACGCCCACGACGCAAGAGAAATCGACGGTCGGCCCGTGTTGGTGATGGCCCATGTCCAGGGGCTGGACCTCTCGCAAGTGGTCCGGCGTTGCGGCAAGCTGCCGGTGGCCGACGCCTGCGAGTTGGCCCGGCAGACGGCCGTCGGCCTGCAATACGCCCACGAAAACGGCCTGGTCCATCGCGACATCAAGCCCTCGAACCTGATGCTCACGTCCGACGGGCAGTTGAAAATGCTCGATCTGGGGCTGGCCCGACTGCATTTGGATCGCCCGGCCGGCAAGGAGATGACCGGCACGGGTCAGGCCATGGGTACGGCCGACTACATGGCCCCCGAGCAGACCTCCGACAGTCGCACGGTCGACATCCGGGCCGACATCTACAGCCTCGGCTGCACACTCTACAAGCTCCTAACCGGCCGAGCCCCGTTCAGTGGATCGCAATACCAAGGCACATTCGAGAAGATGACAGCCCAAGTCAACGACCCGGTCCCCCCGATCCGCGACCTTAGGCCCGAGGTCCCCGAGGCACTGGCCGCCGTGCTCGATCGCATGTTGGCCAAAACGCCCGAGGCCCGTTTTGCCACCCCGAGCGAAGTGGCCGAAGCCTTGCAACCCTTCTGCGTCGATTGCAACCTGGAAGGCCTGGCGGTCCGCGCCCAAGAGGCATCACCAGAAGCCTCCGACGAGTTTTCCGCCCGAGAAATCGCCAACCGCCCGGCCGTCGCCGTACCGCAACCTGCCAGTCGATGGCGAAAACTCGTAGGCGTAGCCGTCGCGTTGCTATTAGTCGGCGGCTTCAGTTTTGCCATGGGCATAATCATCACCATCACCCGCGACGACAAGACCACGAAAATCGAAGTCCCCAACGGGGCCGAGGTAAAGATTGACGAGAAAGGGCAAGTCGGCGTCACGCTGCCCGACAAGGGGCAAGCGGCTGAAGCGGCGCCAGGGTCGGATCTTGAGGCCATTCAGGGGACTTGGGAACTCGTCGAGGCCTCGAGAGAGGCTCGCCGATTGCAAATCGCTACAGTCTACAATGCACGCGGCGAGCCTGTAGCTGAAGAGCCGGCTACCGAGGAGCAATTCAAGAAGAACACTACGGTGGTGATCGCCGGAGACGCTCTTAAGATTCAAGGTCCCCACACGATAACCAGGTCCTACAAGTTCCAGATCAACGCCGCGACCAGTCCCAAGATGATCGATTTGAAAGGGAGCAGAGGGCTGGCCGTAGGAGTGTATGAACTTCAGGGCGAGCAACTGAAGATATGTCTTGGTTGGCACGGCAACAAAGGGAAGGCCTCCAGGCCGAAGACGGTTTGGGCGGGAGCCGCTTCCGAAGAGGAATTGCTCGTCTTGCGGCGAGTGGGCGATTCCGTGGTCGAGCCCGACGAGAAAGACATTCAAGGCACCTGGCATGTTGCCCATGCAGCCGGAAAAGTGGCCCTTTCTTGGGGCGACAAAGCAAGCTTAGAGATCCCTGGCGGAGCAGTCCTTCAAGGCAAGAAAGTCGAGATCACCAGAGACTATGTCCTCTTCCAAGAGATCCCCCGGCACTGGGCGGACGAGAAAGATCGCCCCGGGCAGGAGGGTGCACGTCCGGTGGTTGTGGGCTATGGATACGCCCTGCAATCCCTGAAGCAACCCAAACGGATCGACCTGACTACAAGGATCGGCTCCGTCAAGTTCTGTCCAGGGATTTACGAATTGGACGGAGATGTATTGAAGCTCTACCTAGGGGAAAAGCGCCCCGAGCAGTTTGCCGACGAGCCGGGCGAAAACGAGGCCCTGCTGGTGTTGGAGCGTGTGGGGGAGAAGGTTGCTCGAAAAACCGTGAAGCCAGTCACAATCATCGTTGACGTCGACCGGCACGGCAGGATCTTTGTCGATGGCGAAAAGCACGACCTGCCGTCGTTGGAGAAGAGGCTGCGAGAGGTTCCCCCGTCTGAGAAAGTGAATGTGCGGCTGCGTTGTGCCCGCGAACTGCCTTGGCAGCGGACTGTCGAATTGGTGGAGATGCTCCGGGCGGTCGGCGTGCATGAGCATTCTCTGACCGTTGCCGATCCGACAATGCGGCTCGATTTCCGGATTGCCGCAACCCGTGGCGGGGAGGGAAAGCTGGTCCTCAGTAAAGAAGACATCGAGCGATATCTCGAAGCCTTGGTGGCCGGCGGACCACGGGCCGGCGGGCCGAGCAAAGAGCCCTTTGCCTGGTTCGAGCTTGTCGGCGATACCCTGCCGGGGTTGATGATCACGGCGCTGTACGGGGAACGCCAATACGTCCTGCTGGCCACCACGCCGGATGAGGTGATGCTGGCCGGCGAGGACGGTTGGGGGCTGACGGCCGTCGATCTGGAAAAAGAACAAGGGGGACAGCCGGCCTTGAAGGTGGAGCTTGACGAAGCGGGAGGCAAACGGTTTGAAGCGTTGACCGGTTCTCATCTGATGCAACCGTTGGCGATTCTGCTGAACGACCAAGTCGTCTCCGCGCCGAAGATTCACTCCAAGATTGGCCGTAAAATGTCGATTGCGGGCAGTTTCTCCGACGAGGAAGCCCAGCAGATGCTCGAAGCCCTGCGGGCCGGCATGGTAGCTCGCCCGGCGGACGAAGTGGCGACCACCGCGACGGAACCAAAGTACGATGGCAAGACACTCGATCAATGGTTCGCCGAGTTCGAAACTGAGCGGAATCCGGAACGTCTGACCCAGGCCGTTCGCGCACTCGGCGCGTTGACCGACGAAGAGTCGGCCGGGCGAGCGGCACGGGGGATCTTCCGGTTGATGCGGGAGCACGGTTCAATGGCCATAGGCAATGACCCTCGCGGAAAACTGATCGAAGCGTCGCGAAAAGCCTTGTGGGAGATGCCGGCCCAAGCCGTCGTGTCGGCGATGATCGAGGAGATCAACAGCAGCAGCAACAATAGCCGCGAGTTCATGGCCTGGATGAACGTTCGACCCGTGTCCGGTATGGACTACAACATGGTGCGGGTCGAGAAACTCGCAGGTGAAATGAAGAGGCGTTCCGGCGAGATTATGGCCGCGGTGTTGGCTT
>CAYYOX010000745.1:0-1847 GCA_964473065.1 uncultured Planctomycetaceae bacterium
TAAAGGATTTGTGGACTAATAACTGTTATGCCACGGGAAGCCCAGGCCATGTATATAAACCTGTCTTGGCCCCGGCGCCTCGTCCTTTGGGCCGTTTTACTAAGCAGGCCCCCAAGCGGGTCTTAAGCCGCGAACCGAAGGGCGGCTGGAAGACGAACATGTGGCTTGTGCCATGATCCTCAAGGAAGGGACGCGGGATTATCTGATGTGGTATTCCGGCATGGGGTCGACCGAAGGGCATCGCCAGTGGAGCATCGGCTTGGCCCGGGCCGAAAGTCCGCTGGGGCCGTGGAAGAAGTTCCAGGGCAATCCGATCATCAAGGATTTCGGGTACGTCGGCGGGGTGGTGAAACACCAGGGCAAGTATTGGCTCTACACGGCCCATCCGATCGACTCGACCGGTCCCGACTATAGCCCCATGGCCCTGGCCACGGCCGAGAAGCCGGAAGGCCCCTGGAAGCTCCATCCGGGCAATCCCGTCTTGCGACAGGGCGAATGGGGCGAGTGGGACGACGGCGGTTTCTCCGAGGCCGAGGTGCTTTACCACAGCGGCGTGTGGCACATGTTCTACGGCGGGGCCAAACTGTTCGAGCCGCGGATTGTGACCCGCGAGAGCATCGGCTATGCCTACAGTTTCGACGGGATCCATTTCACCAAGTACGGCCGCAACCCGGTGGCCACGCGCGACGCCGAGCCCAACGCGGCCGCCTATGCCGAGGTGCACGCCATCCTCGAACCGCCATTTGTCTACCTCTATCATACGCTACGGTATCGAGAGCCGTGGCGCGAGCGGTTCAAGGAGCAGTTTCCCGTGGTGGAAGACCTGGGCGTGCAAGTGCTGGTCATGCAACGGCCGTTCAAGCTCGACATGCCCGTGATAAACTGCAAGAAGCTTGGGCCGAAGCAGAGCATCGAGTTGAAGGATTGCCCGCCGATTCCGTTGGATCAGGTCGAGCGGGTGGCGCTGACGGTCGAGGGCACGTTTTCGGAGAAGTCGCAGCCGCCGTCGGTTTTCGTTCACGCCAGCCACGACGGGCTGACTTATGACAATTACGAGTTGCAAACCTTCCGTGTGCGTCATCCGTCCGCTGGCAAGTATCGGCAGACGTTCGAGTTGAACACGGGCGTCCGGTTCATCAAGCTACGCGTAACCAACCACAGCGATACGATGAACGTCACCGACCTGAAGATCACCGCCACGCTGGGCGGCTAGCCCGCCCCAACCGTAGGTCAGGGCTCCTGCATTTCCAGGCGGTCGTAGATGTTGTTCCACTTTAGTAACATGCAGTCGATTTTGACGGTTGCTTCGGGATCGAGCGCGTCGAGTTCTTCGTTGCGCGAGGCGAGTAACTGCAACGAGGCCTTGCAGTCGGTTCCGCTGATTTGCCCGATGATCTTTCGTCCGTCGCGGAATCGGTCGTCGGACCCGTAGCTGTAGGTTTTTTCGATCGTCGAGATGTCGATCGAACAAGGGAACGTTTTTCCTGCGTGCTCTTCGATAAGTTTCGCCCGCTCGGAGCCGTAGCGACTGGCCGTGGCGATGCCGGCCACGATGTCGATCAGTTCCGCATGGCCGTCGCCGGCTGCCGGCGCCGGCTCTTCCAGAAAAGCCTCGGGCGGTTGTTCGATTGACGGCGGCTGGATCGGGAAAACGGGTGTTTCTGCCGGTTGGGCGGCGAATGGAGCTTTTTCGACAACGGTTGCCTCGATGAGTGTTGCCTCGACGGCCGTTTCCGCGACGATGGGGGCTTCCACGGCAGTTTCCTCGCCGGTTTCCACGCCGGGGCGGACGGTCAAGATGCGTTTTTCGATCCAGTCGGGCCAAAGCGGGATGTCGATGCGGACCT
>CAYYOX010000745.1:1857-3661 GCA_964473065.1 uncultured Planctomycetaceae bacterium
CTCGAGTTGCCAGATCAGATCGTTATGGTGGGCCGAGAAGCTGAAGGCCGTGGTCTGGGGGATCGGCACGTGGCACTCGAGCGCGACCGGTTGATTGGGCTGAAGTTCGCGTTGGCCGCAGAGGGTGACGGTGCGATTGTGGAGTTTGTGCGTATGGGTCGACTTGTTCGTACCGCTGCCCGAGACACATCGCTCGACGCCAGTCAGCTTGGCCGTGATTTGGTTGAGTTGACCGGCCGTGCTGGGTGTGAAGAAGAGCCGCACAGGCAGGTCGCTTCCCGGTGCGACCTCCGACGGACCGCAGTGTAGGTCGACCTTGCCGAGTTTCTTTTCGGCCATCATTTGGCGCAACGCGAAGAACAGGACGATACACCCGCCGGGAATCAGCACGATGCCAAACAGAGGGATGATCACGCCCCCGCAGATCATCGCAATGCCGATCGGGATGCCAAAGGACTTCAGCCCGGTCTGGACAGCGTTGCCTTGCCCCGTTTTGACATCGGGCAGATTGCCGTACTGCCCGACGCCGGGCAAGAGCGTGTATTCTTCCTCGGTCTTGGGGTCCAGGGCCCAAGGAATGTCGGCTCGCGCCCGAACATAATGATCGATGTTCAGGTAATGGCCTCGGTAGGTCGGCGGACCGTTGGGGGCCGTGAACCGAAACGGATAGCTAACCGACTCGCCGGCCCGCCACTGTCCCTTGAACACCACGCTGCTCAGCCTGGGTCCGGTGGCTCTGTTGCCGCGCCCGTGGGTCTGCCAGCGGTGTTCGATCGACAGCCCTTCGCACAGTACGTCGGCGTTGACCGATACCTGTACGCTGCCGGTGACTTCTTCACCGCCGCGATACTGCCGGTCGGGTCGGTCGAATACAATCGTCAAATCGCACTTAGACATCTTGGATTCCCGTTAGGTCTTGAAACACTTCGTACATATGCCATTCGATGGCCCGGACGTGGTCTCCGAACCGCCCGATCAACTCCCGAGCCGTTTCGATGGTCACACTGGGCAGCGGTCCGGACCCGCGTCGAGCCCACTGGATCCGCCGATTGAGGATCTGGCGCAGTCGGCCCGCATCGAGCGAAGCGGCCGCCTCGATGGTCTGCACGTCGAAGCCGGCTCGCGCGAGTTCAGCGCCGACATCCTCATGGGTTGCGATAGCCAGCGAGACGTGCCGCCGGAAGACGCGTCGACGACGCCGGCGCGGAAGACGCTGGATTTCGTCGATCATTAGCGGCTGGCCCCGCGGAATGCGAGGGCGTTGCCCTTCACCGATATGGACATAAGCGGCGTCGGGGAAATGTTGGAGGATGGCTAGCAAATGGGTCGTCTTGCCGCGTCCTTTACCACCGAGAAACTGAACCGCATAGCCGGGCTGCTTCAGCCGCTCGACAAACGGCTCGACCCGAACCACGGCCAAGGCGGCCCGCTGGGAAAGCTCCAGTTCGCCGAACGGGTTGCGCCGCAGATTCAGATGGGCAAACGGTAACGACACGGGGGTATTCGTCCTGGCCCGCTTCCTCGCCGACTCGGATTCCTTGCGCGATTGAACCGAACTGAGATCGCGCATCACCGCAGCCTCTTCGTGGGAGTGTTGATCTGTGTATGGCATTTCCGGATCGGGACCATCGCGCCGACCTCGAGTTTCTCACCGAGCAGGTTCCAGGCCACGACCCCGTCGAGGCTTTCCGGCTCCAGAAGCTGAAAGACGAGTAACCCTAGCGGCTGAGCGGTCCGGACCAGATAGCTGCCGGCCGGCATGGTGGCCTGCTCCTTGACAAAGGTCCCTTCGATGGTCTGAAGC
>CAYYOX010000746.1:0-3633 GCA_964473065.1 uncultured Planctomycetaceae bacterium
CCCGGGCCATCACCTCGGGCGAACTGCCGACCAACGTGACGCTGGGCGTGCGGACGTAGAACATGAACGGGCTGGGGTTGACCACGCGCAGCCGGCGATAGATCTCGAACGGATGCGTCTTGATTGGCACTTCCAGTCGCTGGCTGAAGACGACCTGGAAGATGTCGCCAGCCCGGATGTACTCGACGCACTTCCGGACGGCCTTCTCGAAGTCCGCCTGGGTGAAGTTCGACGTATAGGGGATCGTCACCTCGCCGGCCGTGCGGATGTCGACCGGACGCAACTCGGTCGGTCGCGTGGTAAGCTGGTCGACCAGCCGATCCACCCGGGCACAGGCGTCGTCGTAAGCGGTTCGCAGATCGGCGTCGGGTCGGTCGAGTCGGGCCATGACCACTACGATGATGGTCTTCGAGACGTTATCGAACACGACCATCTGGTCGTAGAAGGCGAAGGCCAGGTCGGGCAGTTGGCGGTCGTCTTCGGGCGGATTGGGCAGGTGCTCGCAGTAGCGGACCGTGTCGTAGCCGGCGTATCCGATCGCCCCGCTGCACAAGGGCGGCAGCTCGGGCAAGGTCGCCTCGCGGACGCCCTCGATCCGGCGTCGCAGCTCGTCCAGCGGATTGTCGGAGTCGAACTGCCGGGTGACCAGCGTGGGAACCCCGGCCGCCGAGACGCCCGAGTACTCGTTGGTGGTCACGCGATTGCCGTAGGCTTCGATCTCGAAATAGGGTTCGGTGGCCAGGAAGCTGTAGCGTCCGACCTTCTCGCCGCCGATGACGCTCTCGAACAGGCAGGCACAGCGGCCGGCGTCGATTTTGTGGAAGGCCGAGACGGGCGTCAGGGCGTCGCCAACCAGCCGACGGTAGACGGGCACGAGGTCGGCGTCTTGGGCCAGTTTCTTAAACGTGTCGAAATCGGGGCAGTGAGTATCCATGCTGATCGAGCGTTTTTTTTGGGGGGGGGATTGCGGTTGTGGCGGGTTCCCGGCGAATGTTGTAGGTTATCACTACCCGCGGTTGGCCACAACCTAACCTTTCACGGGGCGACTTGTCTCGCTTCGGCCGGGCGTTGTCTTGCTTCGGGCGGACGTTGTCTTGCTTCGGGCGGACGGGGCGGCGGGCGGCTTGGCGAACCTTGTCGGCCGTTCATTGGTCGCGGGGAAACAGGGCTCCCTTCTGATTTCCGTAAGTTACTCCCCCTTCTGGTGGATATTGGCTCGCCTTGACAGCCGGGGTGTGGCTGCTAGAATCTTGTTGGCGGCGGTTCGATAGCTGCCGTTTTTGTGGTGGCGCCGTTCGGCGTCATGGGGCTGGATGGGTGGCGGTCTTTCGGCCCCCCCGGCCTAAAGCGGCTATCGGCTGATATTAGACGGAGTCTTGCGGTTATGAAATGTCAGAAATGCGACAAACCGGCAACCTTTCATATCACCGAACTGACCGGTGGGAAGCCGCAGGAGTTGCATTTGTGCGAGGACCACGCTCGGGAATACTTGACGGCCTCGGGCGCCGAGCCGAGCAGCATGGGTAGCATGGCGGCCGTGTTGGCCCAGCAGATGGTCCAGCAGATGGCCGTCGGGCAGACGGCCGAGGAATTGGCCGAGTTGGATCAGCACAGTTGTCCGGTCTGCGGGATTACCTTTTACGAGTTCCGCAGCCGGGGGCGGTTGGGATGTCCGCATGACTACACCGCCTTTAAGCAGCAACTCGAACCGCTCATTTTGAATATCCACGGAGAATCGGAGCACGTGGGAAAAACGCCCCAGCGATCGGCCGAGGGAAGTCGGCAGCGGACCGAGTTGATCCGCTTGCGCCGCGAGATGAAAGAAGCCGTGAGCGAGGAAAAGTACGAGCGAGCGTCGAGTATCCGTGACGAGATCCAACGGATCGAAAATGAAGGGTCTGAAGACAAAGGGCCTGGGGAGCCGGAAGAATAGGCCCGAAAGAATAGACATGGAACTTAACGATCTGACAAAACGCAGTGGCGAATGGCTTCGAGGGAGTGGCCCGGAGAGCGATATCGTCATCAGCAGCCGGATCCGCCTGGCCCGCAATCTGGCCGACTACCCGTTCATCAGTTGCGCTTCCGAACTGGACCGCGAGCGGATCGAGAACAGTGTGCGGGAGCGGATTCTCAGCATCAAAGAGTCGGCCGAACTGTTCTACGTGGATGTCGAAGAGCTCGAAGGGGTCGACCGGCAGTTGCTCGTCGAGCGGCACCTGATCAGCCGGGAACACGCCGAGAGCGAAGGGGCCCGCGCCGTGGCGTTGGACATCGGCGAGAAGTTCAGCGTCATGGTCAACGAGGAAGATCATTTGCGGATGCAGGTGATGCAAAGCGGATTCGACCTGCAAAGCGCCTGGGAGTATATCAATCGGATCGACGACCTGATCGAAGAGAAAATCACCTACGCCTTCCACGAGCGATTGGGATACCTGACCGCCTGTCCGACCAACGTGGGCACCGGAATGCGAGTGAGCGTGATGCTCCATCTGCCCGCGCTGGTCATCACCCGACAGATCGACAAGGTCTTTCGCAGTCTGCAAAAAATCAGTCTGGCCGTGCGAGGGCTCTACGGCGAGGGATCGCAGGCGACGGGTGATTTCTACCAGATCAGTAACCAGATCACTTTAGGACGCAGCGAAACGGAACTCATCGAGCAGATCGGCGAGATCGTGCCCGTGATTATCGATTACGAACGGCAAGCCCGCGAATTCTTGGTCAAGGAAAGCCACGAGAATCTGCACGATCGTGTAAGCCGCGCCTACGGCATCCTGCGCACAGCCCAGACGATCAGTTCGGAAGAGACGATGCACCTGCTATCGAGCGTGCGGATGGGTGTGAACCTGGGGCTGATCTCCGACCTCGAGATCCCGGCCGTCAACAAGCTCTTCATCCACACCCAGCCGGCCCATCTCCAAAAGCTCCGCGGCATCGAACTCGACCCGGACGACCGCAACATCGAGCGCGCCGCCTATCTCCGCCGTCATCTAAACAAAGAAAACGGCGCCGACGGCACCGAGACCAACTAAGCCACCCCGTTTAGCCCCAGGCGGCGACGCCGGGTTAGCCGCGATTACTCGGGGTAGATGTATCGCCCTTCTCTGGCGTCGAATTGGATCGTGGGCACATTATCATCGAAGTAGCTTTCGAGGCACTCCTTCATCGGGCCGGGATACATTTTCACCCGGATCGTGCCGCGTGAATCTTGCCAGCCGGCGCCGTAGAAGATGTAGGTGTTGCCCAGGAACTCGAACAGATCGGCGTCGGTCGCGTTGATTCCGTCCTCGGTCTCGGGCTCTAACATCGGATACTTGGTCGGACTGAGGTCCCAGACGGCCAGATCTTTCGAACGCATGATGAACGTAAAGTACCGGGAGTCGGGCCGGTGATACTGATAGGAGGCGGCCGCGCGGCCCTTGTCGCGGTGGATGCCGATCATGGCGTAGTAATAGGGCTCGATATAGCGGATCGTCGGGTTGGCCAGGACGGACTTCTCTGCCTTGTCGGCAAAAACCAGCTCCTTGATCGGCGACCAGTGGGACAGGTCATCCGATCGCGCCAACCTAAAACACCACTGGACCGGCGGGTTGGATTCATAGGCCATCAGGTAGCCGTCCGCCCCCTTGCAGACCG
>CAYYOX010000747.1:0-3630 GCA_964473065.1 uncultured Planctomycetaceae bacterium
CGGCCGGCAGATAGCGGTCGGCATTGATCGTCAACTCGTTCCCCAGCGCGTCGCCGCCCCCTGCGCCGGCCAGATTCCAGTAGGCGTGGTTCGTGAGGTTCAACACGGTCGGCTTGTCTGTGGCCGCGTTATAGGCCATCGTCAGTTCGTTGTCGTCGTTGAGCGTGTAAGTGACCGAGGCGGTCAATTGGCCGGGGTAGCCTTCGTCGCCGTCGGGACTGATCAGAGTGAGCGACACACCGACGAGGTCCTCGCCTCTGATGATTTCGGCTGCCCAAACGTACTTGTCGAATCCTTTGTTGCCGCCGTGGAGGTGATTCTCGTCGTTGTTGGTGGCCAAGGTGTATTCCTGGCCGTCCAGGGTGAACTTGCCCTTGGCGATCCGGTTGGCATAGCGACCGGCCACGCAGCCGAAGAAGCTCTCGCCCGACTCGTAATCGGCTAACGAATCGCAGAAGAGGGTAATGTTTCCCAACTTACCGTCACGGTCGGGCGTTTCGACCGAGATGAACGTCGCCCCGTACGTGATAACCTTCACCTTCAGGCCGTTCTTGTTGGTCAACGTGTAGAGGTCGACCTCGGTCCCGTCGGTAGTCTTTCCGTAAGCTTCCTTAGTTACGCTCATTTTCGCCTCGCTTGTTGTTTCGTTCGCATCTGTTGTTTCGTTCGCATCAGGTTGGGCAGTGGTCGTGTCTTCGGTCGGTTGAGTTGGACAGCCCAAGGCTGCCATGAGGGTCGCACCGAAGGCGACGGTCAGTAAGTTCTTCCAGATCCGTTTCATTTTGTGGCTCCTTAAGGCTACAAGGGCGTGCCCGACATGCCGGGTTTTCCCCTATTATGCGGATCGTCCCGGGGATGTCCACCCCCGGGTATCGCGATCGTGTCCTAGCGTGGCAGAGCTGCAACCGAAGTGAGAGGGTTCAGGGTTCGGGGTTCAGCACTTGAATTGAAGGTTTGTCCCGAGATTCTGAACCCTGAACCCCGAACCCTAAGACCATTGCAAGCAATGTGTTATGTCCCGCTGACCAGGGCGACACTGGGGCACATGGAAAAATGGGACGGGCACCGAGCCGGGGAGATTCTTGGCGGGTTTGACATCTGTTGAGGCTCGGAGCCAGTCCCCTTTTTCCACTCTACCGTTTTTGTTGGCAGACTGGGCAAAAGAAGGTGGACCGTTGGGCCTGCACAAGACGCACAATCTCGGTCCGACCGCATTGCAGGCAGGTTTCACCCGCCCGTTGGTAGACTTGGTGGCGGATTTGGTAGTTTCCGGGCTGGTTTTTGGCGACTCGGTAGGTCCCGTCCCCGAGGGTCGATCCCTGGTGGCGGATGGCGTCGTCGAGCACGTCGCGCATGGCCGCGTGCAGCCGCCGCCAATCGCCGGCCCGAAGTCGATTGCAGAGAGCCTCGGGATGCAGACCGATGCGGTGGAGGATCTCCGAGGCGTAGAGGTTGCCGATCCCGGCCAAAACCCGCTGGTCCAACAGGGCCACCTTAACCGCCCGACGACTGGCGCCGAGCCGCTGGGCCAGTTGCTCGGCCGAGATTTCCAGAGCGTCCGGGCCAAGTTTCTCAGGGCCACACTCTTGTTCGAAACGGCGTGGCGAGAGCAATCGCACGACGCCCAGGCCGCGCTGGTTCCAGAACAGAAGACGTCGCTTAGGACGGCCCGATAGTTCGAAGACCAAACGAAGGTGTTCCTCGTCCGGCGGATCGGCCAAGAGGACCAGGCCGCTCATGCGAGGTTCGAAGACGATCCGATCGCCGGCCATCGAACCCTTCCCGTCCAACACAACCACCACGCGTTTGCCCAGTCGGTCCACGGCCATGATCTTTCGGTCCGTCACGCGGCGCCGAAAATCGCTCAGCCGCGGCGAAATCCGGATCGGTCGAAACGTCGACGCCGGTTGCCGAAGATCACGAATCCGGCGCCCTGTAATCGGCTCAACGGCACGCCGCATGGTTTCCACTTCGGGCAGTTCGGGCATAGGGGCAATCGTGTTTCGATGGGACTACGTGGAAGAAGTCTCGCAGGCCTTGACCACAACGATGGTGATGTCGTCGCGATCGGAGGATTGGCGCGAGAAGCCTATGATCTCTCGGTACAGGGAGTCGACGATAACGCGTGCCGGCAATTCTCGTTCGGCCCGAATCCGCCTCAGCGCCCGTTGCACGCCGAACCGAACCTGGCCGGGTGATTCGGCATCGACGACGCCGTCGGTGAAGAAGGTGAGGATTTCACCCGGCTTAAGCGTCGCCGGCGGACCGGTGGGTACCACCGTGTCGTCGCGCACGCCCAAGGGGAGGCTGGTGCTCTCCAGCACGGTCACCTCGTCGCCCGCATGGAGCAAATACCCCTGCAATCCGGCACCGGCATAGATCAACGACCGATCGCGCGGGTCGAGCCGTACCATCGAGAGCGTGACGAAATGGAAGTCACCCGTGTCGGCCGCCAGCACGCGGTTGGCACGCGTAAGGATATCGCCGACGTCGTAATACGATTGGGCCAAGGTGCGTAGGCAAGCACGCGTTTCGACCATCAACATGGCCGGTCCCATGCCGTGACCACTGACATCACCCACCACGACCCCCAGGCAATCGTCCAGCATGGGGATGAAGTCGAAGTAGTCTCCGGCGGTTGCTCGTGCCGGATAAAGGGCGCCGGCGATATCGAAACCTTCCAAAACGGGCGCCTTGGCGGGGAAGAGCCGTTGTTGGATTTCCTGGGCGGCGCGAAACTCTTCCGCCGTGCTGCTCAGTGCCTGCTCGGCATGGTGCCGTTTGCTGCGTTCGATCGCATAGCGAATCGAGCGGACCAACAGGTTGTCGTCCACTTCACCCTTGACCAGATAATCTTGAGCCCCGGCCTGGACCGCCTTCATGGCCGTCTGCTCATCATCGAGCCCCGTGAGCACAACGATCGGCACGTCGCCCGCGTAGGCGTGCATGGAGATGAACGTTTCCAGCCCATGGCTGTCGGGCAAGGCCAGATCGAGCAGGATCACGTCGAACTCGCCTTCCATGCAGCGACGCACGCCGACGGAAAGCAACTCGACATGGGCCAGTTCGTAGGGACCGTCCCAGCGGTCGCCCAACAGGCTCCGCATGATCCAAACGTCGTCCGGATCGTCTTCGACTAACAGGATTCGAACTGCTTGCCCTTGCATGACACTTTTCCCGGTCACTCCTGCGAAGGTAATTCGACCAAGTCGAACCAATACTGCATCAAGGTCTCCATCGTATCGACTAATCCCCCGAATGTCACGGGCTTGGTGACATAGGAATTCACACCCAAATCGTAGGTCGTGCGAATGTCGTCAGGTGCCGTCGAGGTCGTAAAGGCCACCACGGGGATCTGCCGCAACTGCGGATCCGACTTGATCTCCCGAAGCGCCTCGCTGCCGTCTTTACGCGGCATCTTCAGATCCAACAGGATCAACTCCGGGCGCGGGGCCTTCCGATTTTCTGCGTACTCGCCTTCTTGCTTCAAATAGTCGACCAGTTCCTCGCCGTTTCGAACGATTATCAGCCGATGCTCTCGCCCCGTCTCCTGTAAGGCGTCGGCCACCAGCAGACAATCGTCCGGATCGTCGTCGGCCATCAAGATCGTATAGGGTTTGGTGCGTTCGG